>CAUJFK010000290.1 GCA_963169175.1 Acidobacteriota bacterium
ATAATAATATATGCAATCAATAAGCAAAGCGATTTCAACCGTAAGCTTTGCCGGCGGCCGGCTATCGTTGCCGTTGGCCGAACTCCGGTCCACCCATAAAAGTTCTACATCTCAGGAGATGCATATGCGAGAATTTCGACTTCGCCAGGCGGCACGGTTCGCTACCGGCCTTTTGTTTATCGTTTGCCTTGTGGGGCAGCAGAGTTTTGCACAGTCTGCCGCGCGCGGCGGCACGTCGCCAAACGCGACCGTCGAAGGCATCAGCGAATACACCTTGAGCAACGGGCTTAAGGTCTTGCTGTTTCCGGACCAGACAAAACAGACCATCACCGTCAATATGACCTATCTGGTTGGATCGCGTCATGAGAATTACGGCGAGACCGGCATGGCCCATCTGCTCGAACATCTCGTTTTCAAAGGTACGCCGAAGCATCCGAACATTCCCGCCGAACTTACATCGCACGGCGCAAGGCCGAACGGATCGACATGGTTCGATAGAACGAATTATTTTGAGACCTTCGGAGCGACAGACGAAAATCTCCACTGGGCGCTCGACCTCGAAGCCGATCGGATGATTAATTCATATATCGCAAAGAAAGACCTTGAATCTGAGTTTTCGGTGGTCCGCAATGAGATGGAATCCGGCGAGAATGATCCGACCAGTGTCCTCATTCAAAAGACTACGGCCATCGCATACGATTGGCACAATTACGGCAAGGACACCATCGGTGCACGTTCTGATGTAGAGAATGTGCCGATCGACCGTTTGCAGGCGTTTTATCGCCGATACTATCAGCCCGATAACGCCGTCCTGCTGGTCGCGGGCAAATTCGATGAGGCAAAAACGCTTGACCTCATCAAGAAATATTTTGGGCCGATCCCGAAGCCTTCGCGTGTATTGCCGCCAAATTACACCATCGAGCCGACGCAGTACGGCGAGCGGCAAGTAACAGTTCGACGCGTCGGCGACACGCAGCTCGTATTCACGGGCTATCATATTCCGGCCGCATCGCACGCCGACGGGGCCGCGATCGATATCATGAGCAGCGTTCTGGCCGACACGCCGAGCGGCAGACTTTATAAATCGCTGGTCGAGGCGAAAAAGGCCACATCGGTGTTCACGCTGGTCTTCCCGACAAAAGAACCTGGTTTGCTCTTTTTCGGGACCGAAATGAAAAAGGATATGCAGATGGCCCCTGCACGCGACACGCTGATCGAAACGATCGAATCGTTCGCCGCGAACGGCCCGTCAAAGGAAGAGACAGATCGGGCCCGGGCAGCCATCCTTAAGAATATCGAGCTTAGCTTGAACGATCCGAATCGTGTCGGTCTGGAAATGAGCGAGTGGATCGCCCGCGGCGATTGGCGACTGTTCTTTATCTATCGCGACAGGATCCGAAAGGTCACACCCGCAGATGTCCAGCGTGTTGCGGCGACGTATCTGAAACAACAAAACCGGACGCTTGGCATATTTGTACCAACCGAGAAACCGGATCGTGCAGACGTGAAGGGCGTTAGTGACGCCGAGATCGCGGCGATGGTCAAGGATTACAAGGGCGATGCAATGGTAGCTCAAGGCGAGGCATTCGATCCTTCGCCCGCGAATATCGAGAGCCGCGTAAAACGCTCAAAGATCGGCGGAATGGATGTCGCTTTTCTATCGAAAGAAAATCGCGGCGATTCGGTGGTCGCGAACATCAATTTCAGGCTTGGCGATGAAAAGTCGCTTATGAACCGAAGCACCGCCGGCGGCTTTGCGGGGCAGATGCTCATGCGAGGTTCGGCAAAGCATACACGCCAGCAGATCCAGGATGAATTCGACCGCCTTAAGGCACAGGTCAACATCGGCGGTGCTGCAACGAATGCCGGCGTGTCGATCGAGACCACACGACAGAATCTTCCGGCAGTCCTTCGCCTGGTTGCGGAAATTTTGCGTGAACCCGCGTTCCCGCAGAACGAATTCGACGTATTAAAACAAGAAACGCTGACCGCTCTCGACGCACAGAAAAGCGAGCCAACGTCGCTTGCTATTAACGAGTTGTCGCACATTTTCAATATTTACCCCAAAGGGCATCCGCTCTATGCATCGAGCATCGCTGAATCGATCGCCGACATCAATGCCGTTACGCTGGACGACGTAAAGAAGTTTTACCGCGATTTTTACGGTGCTTCGACCGGCCAAATGACGGTGGTAGGCGATTTCGACCCGAAAGAGGTCTCGGCACTTACGCAGGAACTTTTTGGCACCTGGAAAAGCCCGACGCCATTTGTCCGCATCAAGAACGAGTTTCGTCCGATAGCACCGGTAAATCGATCGATCGAGGCCCCGGACAAAGCGAACGCATTCTTTATCGCACGAATGAATATAAAGATGCGTGACGACGATCCGGATTATCCGGCGATGATCCTTGGAAATTACATCCTCGGCGGCGGATTTTTGAACTCCAGGCTGGCTACCCGCATACGGCAAAAGGACGGCCTGAGTTATGGAGTTGGTTCTAATTTTTCCGCAAGCTCGCTGGATGAATTTGGCGGGTTTCAGGCGAACGCCATTTACGCCCCCGAAAATGCGGATAAACTTGAGGCTGCGTTCAAGGACGAGCTTGCAAAAATGATCCGCGACGGCTTTACGGCCGATGAGGTTGCGTCGGCAAAGAGCGGATGGCTGCAAAGCCGCCAGCTTTCCCGGGCGCAGGACCGCGAGCTTTCGGGCCGGATCAATAACTACTTGTTCCTGAACCGGACGATAGCGTGGGATGCCGGCCTGGAAAATGCGATCCGCGGACTCACCGTCGAGCAGATAAACGCCGCCATGCGTAAATACATGACGCCCGACGGCATAACGATCATCAAAGCCGGAGATTTTGCAAAGTCAAAAGCAAAGGCCGGACAGTAACGGCCCCGGATAAAAAGAGGATATCTGCGAAATGGCTTTATCAAAGCCTTTCAGACATCCTCTTTTTTTGCACAAACGATCAGCCATCAACGGCGAACTTGATCCCGCTGCCAAATACGACAAGATCGCGCAATGGTTTATAGTTGATGGTTGATCAGGTTGGCCGACTATGAAATATGGGCTCATCGCCGGAAACGGCGACTTTCCGTTTTTGGTGATCGAAGGTGCGAAGAAACAGGACGCATCGCTGACGGTCGTTGCGATAAAGGAAGAGACCGACCCGCGGATCGAGACCGCGGCGGATGGCAGCGTTAAATGGGTCGGCATCGGCCAACTCGGAAAGATGATCTCGCACTTCAAGGCCAGTGGCGTCGATAAAGTAATGATGGCCGGGCAGGCAAAGCACGTCCAGATCTTCTCCGGCTCAATTCCCGACGTGCGAATGCTGAAAATGCTTTGGAACCTGCCGCGTCGAAACACTGATTCGCTGATCGGCGGTATCGCTGCCGAGTTGGAAAAGGACGGCATCGAGTTGATCGATTCCACATACTTTATTCATGAACATCTCGCTCCCGTAGGCGTGATGACAAAGCGAAGCCCGAGCGAGATCGAGGCAGGAAATATCGAATTCGGCCTGCACATCGCCCGCGAGATAGCTCGGCTCGACCTCGGCCAAACGATCGTCGTCCGGGCCAAGGCCTGCGTTGCGATCGAGGCAATGGAGGGCACGGACGAGACCATCACGCGTGCCGGCCAGCTGGCAAAGGGCAAATTGACAGTTGTAAAGGTGGCGAAACCCGATCAGGACATGCGTTTTGATGTCCCGGTGGTCGGCCCGCCGACGGTGCGCATAATGGAGGCGGCAGGGGCAACGTGCCTTTCAGTTACCGCCGGGAAAACCCTGGTTTTTGGCCGTGACGAGATGATCGGTTTGGCGAATCGGCATAAGATCTCAATAGTTGGTTCCGGCTCTGAAACAATTTAGCCGCACATGCGTATTAAGTTCTTGTACTTCTTATTTCCGGCTTGCCGGTAACCGGTTCCCTTCCGGTATTTCAGTTAGATCATCCGCTGCAATTTGCGGCTAAATTCGGAGAAAAAATGAAACGACACTTTCTTGCCTCAATCTTTACTCTTGCCCTGCTCCTGCCGACACTCGCGTTTGGCCAGCAGGCGGTCAGGATCACACCGGCTGAACGCAAAATGGCCGAAGCGATCACGGCGTCACAGATCAGCAGCTATCTGCATTTTGTGGCATCCGATGCAATGGGCGGCCGCGACACACCGTCGCAGGGCCTGGATATCACCGCTGAGTTCATCCGCATGAACCTGGAAAAATGGGGATTCAAGCCGGCCGGTGACAACGGCACATTTTTCCAGAAGATCGCGCTCGCTCGCGAATCCATCGATCCGGACAAAACGAAACTCGAGATCGCGGGAAAGAATTACGTGATGAGCGATGATTTTTTCCGTACATCCGGCTCAGGTACGGCCAGCGGCCCGCTCGTTTTTGGCAGCAATGGCTGGATGGTAAAAGCAAAGGGCGTTGATAGCTTCAAGGGCGTCGATGTGAAAGGAAAGATCGTTGTCATCGCGGGGAACGGCTTCAGCATGCGAAGCATCACCCCGATGCCCGCGGGCGTGACCGAAGATGACCTGAAAGGTGAGAAAGGCGTCGATTGGGCCGACCCGATGACACACGCGCAAAACGCCGGAGCGGCGGGCGTGATCGTGATCGCCCCGCAGCAGCTTCAAACAAATTGGGCCCAGTTGCGAAACTTCCTCGGCCGCGGCTCGACCTATCCGGAAAAGCTGCGCGAAGGCGGAACGGCCGGGCCAACAATACCGGTAATGCTGGTGTCACAGCCAGTCGGTGATTCGATCTTCGCCGGTGAGTCCGGCAACAAGGATTCGGGCGCAGCGTTTGCGATCAACAAGACCGCAAGCCTGAGTGCCGCGAGTAAAAAGGAAACTCTCTGGACGCAGAATGTCGTCGCCCTGTGGGAAGGCGGCGACCCAACGCTAAAGTCGGAAATGGTTGCTATCGGCGCCCATTACGATCACGTTGGAACGAACCCGAACGCCCGCGGCGATGACAAGATATGGAACGGCGCGGATGACGACGGCTCCGGTACTGTTGCTGTGCTCTCGATCGCGGAAGCCCTTGCCAAGGCAAAGACCAGGCCGAAGCGTTCTGTCCTGTTCGTCTGGCATTGCGGCGAGGAAAAGGGCCTGTGGGGTTCAGAATACTTCAACAAATTCCCGACCGTTGATATCAAAAAGGTCATCGCCCAACTGAACATCGATATGATCGGCCGCAGCAAGAAACCCGGCGACACAAATCCTAAAAATAAAGAGCTGTCGGGTGAAAATGAGATCTATGTCATCGGCAAAGATATGATGAGCTCGGCCTTCGGCGCGGTCGTTGACGCGGCGAACAGCGGCTATATCAAGTTAACCTACGACACCAGGTATGATGACCCGAAAGACCCGAACCGCTTTTTCTTCCGTTCGGACCACTTCAATTACGCACAAAACGGCATTCCCGTCGCCTTCTGGTTTGACGGCGTGCACGAAGATTACCATCAGCCGGGTGATACCGCGGACAAGATCGATTACCAGAAAATGGAAAAGGTGACACGCACCATTTTTCTAACGCTTCTGGAGCTTACCGAACTAAAGGCCCGTCCGGTCGTTGATAAAAAGCTGCCGCCCGAGCTTACGCAGCGGTAGCGAAAACGTGATCGAATATTTGCGGAAGCCCGCGCGTCAGCAAGGGCTTAACATCCAACGGTGGTATTAAGCTCTTGCTAACGCGCTGGCTTCTGCATCTGAATGCGGGGCCTACGGCGGAAAGCCGAGTGCCCGCATCGCGCTCAGTTGTATCACACATTTTGCAGCCGTCGGTATGCCTCCGATCGGCTGAGGCCGAATTCCTTTGCCGCTGCCTTTAGTGCGGCTTTGCGGTCCATTCCGCCGCTTTCAAGCTGCTGAACACGTTCTCCAAGCGTTTCGGCCGATTCAACGAGCATCTTCTCGCCGCTGGCCCGATCTATGACCAGGATCAATTCGCCTTTTACATTAGCTGCGGCGAAACGCTTCGAAAGCTCAGCGAGCGTGCCGCGTGATATTTCCTCGTGCAGCTTGGTAAGCTCGCGTGCGACGGCGGCCATTCGATCACCGAGTATTTCAAGGCAATCCGCAAGTGACGCGGCAAGCCTATGCGGTGATTCGTAAAAGACGAGAGTCGCGGGAATGCCACGCACCTGTTCCAGCCGACGCCGCCGTTCGCCTTTTCTTGAAGGCAGAAAGCCACCAAAAAATATCGAAGCTGTGGGAAGTCCTGATACGACAGCAGCCGTCACAAACGCCGCCGGCCCGGGAACGGCAACCACCGGCAGGCCCGCCGCGACCGCCTCGCTTACGAGCACGTAGCCTGGATCATTTATGCCCGGAGTACCCGCATCCGAAATGACCGCAACCAATTCACCGGCCCTTATCCTTTCGATCAGTTCCGCTGACCTTTCACGTTCGTTACGCTTGTGATAACTGATCAGCTTTTTAGAGATGCCGTAGTGGTTCAATAGCTTGCGCGAGTGCCGCGTGTCCTCGCAGGCGATGACGTCCACGGCCTTGAGGGTTTCGATCGCCCGCAACGAAATATCCGCCAAATTCCCGATCGGTGTCGCTACAAGATAAAGTGTTCCCGTCATATTTCGGTGAGCTACCCTTCGTTACACAATAATCTTGCCAACACGAAAACGGCAAACATCAAAGATCGACTCTTGTCAGAACCAGAAGCGGTAGCGACTGGGTTCTTTCCTTCCTTCCGTCTATACATTCAACTCGCCAGGAACGAAAAAAAACCCGGACGCATTCACGCCCGGGCCCCGAATTGATACGGCTTTCGGGATCAGCCTGTGTCCCTTGTGTTAGAAGGGAAAGTTGTTTCTCCAGCTGCCGCCGCGCCGATTACTTCGATTGTTGTAACCGTAAACATCCGCGATCACGT
>CAUJFK010000291.1 GCA_963169175.1 Acidobacteriota bacterium
GCTTTGTTGAGGTCAGTTCGGATATGGTTTCCGTTTTGACGGATGTTGCGGAAACCACAGCCGATATCAACATCGAAGCCGCCAGAGCCGAGCGAGAAGCCGCTGAAAAGGCTCTGGCCGCCAACTCAACAAAAGCGGTAGAAGAGACCGAGGTGTTTCGGGATGAGCTTGATCTCGCCAATGCGCGCTTGCAGCTTGCAGGACGCTGAGATGTGAGGAAGTTTTGAACTGAGGCCGTCCGGAATGGGCGGCCTCTTTTCGTGGTGTTCGTGGTGGCGAAGCGGGAACTGACCACGAAATCTACGAGATCAAGACACGAAAACTCACGAACAAAATGTTTTTCACGACAGCGATGAGTGGGTTCCTATGTGATCTTGACTCTTGCCTTAGTGCCCAGAATCTGGGCGGTTATTGTACAATCTTCTCGGATGAAAGAACCCATGGCAGCCTTGTTTGATGATCTTGGTCCGCGGGCCATGACCGTGTCGGAGCTGAACTCCGACATCAGAGGTGCGCTTGAGCGTAGGTTTTCAAATGTTTGGGTCGAAGGTGAGATCGTCAATTTTCTGGAAGCAGCATCGGGGCATTGGTACTTTTCCCTTACTGACGGAAATTCGTTCATCAAGGCGACATGCTTTAAGAACCAGAATTATCGCATCAGGTTTATGCCGTTTGACGGCCTGCACGTTCGATGCCGAGGACGGATCACTACTTATGAGAAACGGGGTGAGTACCAGTTAAGCGTTGATTCGCTTGAACCGGTTGGCGAAGGTGCCCTCGCGGTCGCATTTGAGCAGATCAAAGCAAGGCTGCTGCGTGAAGGCCTGTTTGATGAGGCGCTGAAACGTCCCCTGCCGCCGTTTCCTCGCCGGGTTGGCGTGATAACGTCTCCGGACGGAGCGGCACTTCATGACATCCTCAACGTTTTGGATCGTCGGGCGAGGTCTGTTGACATCGTTCTGATCCCAACCCAGGTCCAGGGCGAAACGGCCGGCCGGCAGATCGCCGAGGCGATCATGCTCGCCAACCGATTCTGTGAGCGCTGTCTTGAGCAAGACAGGATAGATGTGCTTATCGTTGGCCGCGGTGGTGGTTCAGCCGAAGACCTTTGGGCGTTCAATGAAGAGCGGGTCGCCCGGGCGATACGTGGTTCCAATATCCCGATCATCTCCGCGGTTGGGCACGAGGTCGATTTTACGATCGCCGACATGGTTGCCGACCTTCGGGCACCGACGCCGTCAGCCGCTGCCGAGGTCGTCGCGCAAAGTGAGGCCGAGGTGATGGGGCGGATCGGTCAGCTCTCTCGCGATCTTGTTCGGCAAATGGAGTACAAAATGCTCGGGGCACACAGCGATCTCCAGTCACTGAAGATGGCCGCTGTTTTTACGGAGTTTCCCGGAAGGCTCAGGGAAACGCGGCATCGCGTGGAGCGGTTGGCTACGGATGCGCAGATAGCCGTTAACGCGAGGCTGGCGAAGCGGGGCGAAGCCTTTGATGCTGTGTCAGGACGCTTATCTCCAGCACGGCTTGCGGCGGCGGTGGCCGAAAGCTCAAAGCGGCTTTCGCTTCTCAATTACCGGGCCCAATCTGCCGCTGCCGAAATGACAAGCGGCCGGAACACAGACCTTGAGAATGCTATGGCCCGGTTAAACGCTCTTTCGCCACTTGGTGTGTTGACCAGAGGTTACTCGATCACGCAAAAGGCAAGCGGCGAGATCGTGCGTGACCCGCATCAAATCACCGCGGGCGAGCCGATACGTATAACGCTCGCAGGCGGCAGGATCGAAGCCGAAGTAACCCGCGAAAGCGGATCATAAGGAAAAAGGAATTGGGCAATAACGTTGTTGAGATCGCAAAACAGGCTGCGTCCGCGAGAGACCTCGATATATTCGCCGCCCACACCGCATCGCCGCTAAGGGAGCGAAGCACGCTGAGAACCGTTCTTATAACTGCGGCAACAACCGTCCTTATCATCAGCGTGATCGGCGGGGTGGGAGCATTCTTTTATTGGCGGCATATGGAATCGACGCCGCAATACTCGCTTGCCTTGATCGTCGACGCGGCTAAGCGAAATGATGACAAAACCGTCAACGAACTGGTGGATATTGATGCCGTCGTCGATGATTTTCTACCGCAAATAACCGGAAAGGCGATCGAACTATATGGCCGCAATCTGCCCCCGGAAACACTCGAGCGAATGGAGCGGATAGCCGCACCGGTCATGCCCGCGGTCAAGCAGCGTGCGCGGGAAGAATTACCAGGTGCCATCCGGCAAAAGACCGAGGCCTTTGGTAATGTTCCGTTTGCGGCAATGGTTGTCGGAGCTGACACTTACCTGGATATCAAGGTTGAAAATGAGCAGGCAATCGTAAAAAGCAAGGTGCCTGAGCATGATTTTGAGGTGCGTATGGTCCGGGCCGGCCAAAAATGGAAGATCGCCAGTCTGCACGATGATGAGCTTGCAACGCGCATTGCCCAGCGGATAGGCCAGGAGGTGATCGCGATCGCCTCAAACGGCGGCGACTCAAAGCAAAGCCTGCTTGGAGTGAAAAATATTAATGAACTCCTTCGCCGCGCGGAAGAGATTTTTAGATAAATATGGCAAAGACTTTTGAAGCTTCGTTGAACGAATTGGAACGGATCGTTAAGCAGTTGGAGGACGGCGATCTGGCGCTTGAAGAAAGCCTGAAGCTGTTCGAGGATGGCATCCGCCTGTCACGTGAATGCCGGGAACGGCTGGCAAACGCCGAGCGGCGGATAGAAGTGCTGATGAAGGGATCCGACGGAACGATAAGTCTGGAACCGGTCGAGCCGGTGGAATGAAAGTCAATAAATTGGCTGATCTACCGCGTTGCAACCATCAGGGCCGCGAGAGCGGCGAACATTACGACAACGAGGCCGAGGATCACGGCGCCGACGGCTATTGAGTAGAGTACGATCCCGCTCGTATTATCCTTTCCAGACTTTCCGTTGAATGCTTTACCACAATCGGGACATTTTACATGCGTTAGGATCCTGGGCCCAAGAACTCCGCCCCACCAGGTGAAGCGGATCTTCTGAGCCTTGGTACCGCCGCATTGCGGGCACGGTGCATAAGCGTTCATGGCTTTGGAGGGGCGACGACCAGCTTCTTTTCAAGGAGACTGCATGTTTCCAACGTGCTGGTCGGATCGATGGCCACGGTATCCACCACGACCTGCTGTATCTTGCCTTCTTTATCCACCACAAATGTTGCCCGTCTGCCGAAGCCGCTTGCTTCATTGTAAAGGCCGTAGAGTTTGGTCACGTTGCGGTCCCAATCGCTCAGCAGCTGAAACGATGTTACGCCGATCTTTTCGGCAAAGGCCTTGTTCGAAAAGCGCGAATCCATGCTGACGCCGAAAACCTTTGTGTTAGCTGCTTCGAATTTGGCTATACCAGCCTGGTAAGCCTGAAGTTCATTCGTTCAGCCGCCTGTGAAGGCGAAGACATAAAAGGCTAGAACGACGTTGTTCTTACCGCGATAGTCGCTGAGCTTTACCTTTTGGCCCGCGGTGTCACTCAACGTAAAATCGGGGGCCTCATCGCCAACTTTCAATTTTACGGGTGCCGGCGCCTGGGCCGAGACAGCGATCCAGAAGAACGCTGCGATCAATGCCGCAAGAGAAATTCTTTTCATAGCGGAATCTCCAATGAAAACGTAAATGCCGCTGATCCGACCGTTGTCAAATCAGCGGCATTTAGCTTAGCGCAGTTTCGGTCAATCCCGTGAACTGAAAATGCTCAAAATATACCAGAACAGCAGAGCGATACTGGCAAACAGCGTCAGCGAAGCAGCGACGTGCTGGTTCGTATTGTAGCGGTGCATCACATTCGACGTATTGTACAAGATCGCGGTTCCGGCAAATGCGACCATGACGAAAGCGAATACACTGCCGAGCGAAAAGCCGAATAGCAGGCTTGCGGCGATAAACCCAAGGGCCGCAAAACCGCCGATCGCCAGGATCGGACCAAGAAAGCTGAAATCGGTCTTTGTCATAAACACAGTCGCCGTGATGCCCAGGAAAAGGCCCAACGTGACGATTCCCGCCTTGGGTATCACGGTGGCGTCAGAATATACGGCGGCAATGAATATCAGCGGCACAAATATGACAGCCTCAGCAATGACGTATAGTCCAAGCCCTAGATACTGCATCGCGGACGACGTTTGGGAATTTGCCCACCAGTTGGCCAGGAATGAAACGCCCATGAACGCACCCAATACGATCAGCCACGAAAATCGCCCGCCAAGCATTGTCACCGCGATATCGTCCGCGAAACCTGACACAAAGATCGCAAATTCGATCCCGACAAAGGCAAGGATCGCCGCGGCGAGTAGAAGATATGTCTTGCGGATGAACCGGGCCCTTTCAGTAGGCGCCGCCTCAGCCGCCGATGCTCCGAACGATGTTGTAAAGTTTTCCATATAGGTAACAGTGACTTAGATGGCCCGTTCGCGGCAGATGTTTGCAACAAAACTATACGACAAATCGTCGCCGCAGGTTCACAACCATACTGGCACTTGTCGAACAGTATACATCAGAACAGAAGAAAAAGGGCCCGGGACCTTGCAGATCTCGGGGCCTATTCAAAGTAGACGTTTTTCGCAACGTTTCGCGTCTGCATTTGGTGTTGTTTCGTTGTGGCAAAGGCAGAAAACAGACCCCCAAAATGAGCGAAAAGAACACGAAAACCCGGCAACATCGGGTCAATGCAGAGTTATGCCTTCGCTGATCGATCGGCCGTCGTGGGATTGATCTTCGCGTTCAGGAGCTGAATCGCTGGGCAGCCATTGCATGCGTTTGTATAAAAGTTCTTCGGTTTCCTCGCGGCCCTTGGGTTTTGCAAGGAAATATCCCTGGCCGTAATCACAGCCGAGATTCTGTAGTACCGCGAGCTGCGGCCCGGTCTCGATGCCTTCCGCAATGACCCGCATTTTTAGATTCTTCGCCAGTGAGATCACCGTTTGGAGCACTTCGGAATCCTCGCCGTGCTCGCCGACCCGGTTCACGAACGAACGGTCGATCTTGAGCGTATCGAACGGCAGCCGATGCAGTACGCTGAGGCTGGAATAGCCGGTGCCGAAATCGTCGATGCTTAGCTGCACCCCGATCTCTTTGAGCCGGCCGAGAATATGTATCGTATGTTCGGCATTCTCCATCGCGGTGCTTTCGGTTATCTCAAGCTTCAATGTACGGGCGGCAACCCGCGAGGACTGCAAGGCTCCGACTACGTCATCTATCAACAGGTCCTTCGTCAGATGTTTACCTGAAATGTTGACGCTTACCACCAGATCAGAATATTCGGGGCCGATCTTCTGCCATTCTGCCAACTGCCGGCATGACTCGTGCAGTATCCAGATCGTGATCGGAAGAATGAGGCCTGAGTCCTCAGCGATCGGAATAAAACGGAAAGGAGGGATCATGCCCATCTTCGGGTGATGCCAGCGAAGCAATGCTTCGAACCCGATCAGCTTTCCGTCCGTCAGCGAAACGATCGGCTGGTAGTGGAGACACATCTCGTTCCTCTCAACGGCATGGCGAAGGTCCATTTCAAGGCGAATGCGCTCGAGAAAGCGGTCGCGCATCTCGCGATTGAATATGGCCGGTCCATCGTTCTTCTCTTTTGCGAAATGCATCGCAATGTCGGCGTCGCGAAGAATCTCTTCCGGCGTGTCATATTCCGGATCGGACGGGGCGATGCCGATATTTAGGTCGATGGTGATGCTGTGGCCGCCGAGGGAAAACGGTTGCGTCAGGCTTTTGTAGATCCTTCGCGCGACCTTTTGTGCTTTGTCGGCGTTCGGCAGATCACGGAGAATGATGGCGAATTCATCTCCGCCGATGCGGGCAACAACGTCACCGGGGTTCAGCATTCGGACAAACCGTTTGGCGGCCACAACCAGGACCTTGTCCCCGATCGTATGCCCGAGCGAATCGTTGATATCCTTAAAACCACGTATATCGAGAAACAATACCTGAAAGGCGACCGAGCGGTCCGCTTTGCTTTCCTCTATCATTCGCCGAAGCACATCGCCGAAATTCTTTCTGTTCGCAAGCCCGGTCAGCGAATCGTGCAACGCGGCGTGCTGAAAATCGCGCTCGCTTTTACGAAGGGCGATGTTCGCCTGTTCTTCCTTGGAGAGAGCTAGTTGGAGCTGTGATGCATTGCTTTCAGCCTCAAGCCTGCGTTCACGTTCAGTTTCGGCCTTGGCACGCTCGGCGTCCTCGACCTGAGCAAAGGCGACGTTCACCTCCCCGATCGACTGACGGTATGTGAGAAATGCAACGCCGATAGCGATCAGAGCGATAGCTGTCGAGATAATATCGCCGTAATTTATTACCTTAAAGATCACCCCAGCCAAACCGGCACCCACGATATGCGTCATCGAACTCGAGAAGCAATCCGTCAGCCAGGTTCGCCAAAGCGTAGTTCCGTTACTGAGCGAGCGATAAACGGCTGCGAAGAATGAAGAGACGAGAAACTGCGACAACGCAAGTGTACCGAGCAGCGTGATCAGGTGTTGACTACGAGTAGGCTCGAAACCGTGGCCGGCGGCGGCAACGAGAAAAAACAGTATTAGGTAGGTGCAGCCGGTTGACACGGCGCTGACCGCGACATTCCACGCGGTCATAACGTTATCAAGCTTGAATCCGGACCGTCGCAGATAAAGACAGCTGGATA
>CAUJFK010000292.1 GCA_963169175.1 Acidobacteriota bacterium
GTTCGTCGCCCGGCAACCCTTGATCGACCGTCGGCTTTCCGGTAAGGTCGCCGGTATCCGTCTCGAACCCAAACCGGACCGTCGCCTCGTACTCCTTGTCGTCCTTATCCAAAAACTGAGCAAGCCGCGTCGCCTGGCCGATGAGGACAACCATCACGCCTGTTGCAAAAGGATCAAGCGTACCTGTGTGGCCCACGCGTTTTGTCTTGAGGATCCGGCGGATGCGTGCCACAACATCGTGCGAGGTCAGTCCATTAGGTTTGTCGACAATTATTAGACCGTTCACACCTTGATTCTAACCGCTCCAGGCCGGTTTTCGCGATTCGCCTTCTGATGCAATACTGATGCTCATGTGGCGAAAGCGGTTAGAGCTTGACCAGGACCGAAAGCGATTTATCAAAGATGCTGAACGATCGCGCCAGCAAACCATGAATCGCGCCGTCAAATTGCTTGCCGCAAAACCACGGCCGATCGAAGAGCTGCGTGAACGCTTGCTGGAGAAAAACTGGACGGATGAAGCGATCGTGGCCAGCGTGATCGAAAAGCTGAAGGAATATGGATATCTTGATGATGAAAAATACGCAGGCGACCTGGCTCTCTCAAAACTTCGTCAAAAACCCCAGGGCCGAAGGCGTTTGAAGCAATCGCTTTCGCAAAAGAAACTGAGCCGGGAGAATGTCGAAACCGCTGTCGAGGCCGCATTTGAACAAATCCCCGAATCCGGCCTGATAGATACGGCCATTGAGAAATGGATCAGGCTGAAGGGTGAGCCGACGGCCCGCGAGGACTTGAAAAGATTCTATCAGCACCTTATGCGGCGCGGTTTCGACTATGATCTGATCAGATCACGAATGCCGGTAATAAAAGGCGGCCGCGATAATGATTGACGGCACTAGTGGAATGTAACAGATGATTTGGAAGTAGTTCTTGCTGTTCTCTGCTTCTTTCGCGAACTTTGTGTCCTCCCTTTGAGGCCTTTGTGTTAGCCGTTTTTTTTAATACAAAGCTCACCAAGTTGAAGTCACAAAGAGTACAAAGGTACTTACGATTCAACCATTACAGTCCCCCTAGTCATTGCATGGGCGGTACCAAATGTCCTTCTACTAATCTGTCAGTCGTTGGCAGTCGGCTGCGGCTTTCTCTCAGATCAAGACGATATACGATCTTTCCCGTGGAACCCTCAAGAAGTGTTTGTCCCGTAGCCGGATCGGATCTTTCGGTCACACCGAGGTTGCGGTTGCGCTCCAGAAAGTGCCTTAAGCGTCGGCGGCTTTCATCGTTCGATATGTTCCCGTCGCGCGAGGCCGAAGCAACAATAGATCGCAGATCATTGTCAGTCGCCGTAGTCCACACTATCCAGATCATACCGGCGGAAGGCCCCAGATCTGCCCGGGTGACCTTTTCGGCCTCTCCTTCAATGATGTTCGAGCCGGGAGCGGGAAAAACCAGCCGATACGCCGGCCTGCCATCGTCGCCAGTGAATTCGTCAACAATATAGGCCTCACCATGTACACTGGCGGCAAATGCAAGTTGATCAGCGGCCCCATCGCCTGACGCATTTTGATGCGAAAGCTGCCCCGATTCAAGCCAGTATTTCAGACGAAAATTGGCATCCTTCGACATGGCCCGAACGGTTTTGGGTTCGATTCGGGCGGGCGGCGGTCCGTTCGTCAAAACCGCCTGGACGATCGGGATCGAAAGTGATCCAACTACAAGAAGAATTATCAATACCCACGCCACTGCCCTGCCGGAAATAGCCGGACGGGGAGCCGAATGTGTTTGTTCCACGGCCTTGGCAATATATGCCTCAACCAACGGCGCCGGTTCTGGTTCAACGATCGGGGCCGGCACCAGTTCGGCCGGCTCGGGATATGAGTCCACGGCCGCCAGTTCCGTCTGGACGATAATGCCGCGGGGAGGATCTAACGCATTTGCAAGCCGCAGGCCATATTCCTGAATGTTCTTGGGCCGCAATGCGGGTTCGAATTGCAATCCGGCCAAGATAAGTTCGGTTGCATGGGCCGACAGGTCCGTGCGCTCATTCTGCGGCGGATCGGGTGAGCCATCGCTTATCGCAGTAAGCTGGCTTTTTCTCTCGCTTCCCGAAAATGGAAGCGCACCGGTAACCAATCGGTAAACGAGGACGGCCAGCGAGTAAACATCGGATGCCGGAGAGCGATGGCCAAGCGCGACCAATAGCTCGGCCGCGGCGTAGTGAAGCGATTCGGCCCCCGGCAGCAGCCGATTGAGGCTTTCGCCCCGGCAATCAACCGGCCAGCCCGACCCGAAATTGACGATCTTGATAGCGTTCGTTCCTATTTCGCCTTCCGGTACAAGAATATTCGCGGGCCGCAGGTCGCAATGCAGAATGCCTTTCGAATGTGCGGCCCCCATACCGTCAGCGATCTGTTCGACAAGCTGTGCGATCGCGGCAAGTTCGAGCCGTTTCTCCGGGTTTGCAAGCTGGTCAAGACGCATGGCCGCCGTATAAACAGGGCTCAGAGCAAACGGACGGCCATCGGGAAATCGGCCGGATTCGAGGAATTCTTCGATGTTCGGATGCGACAGCCGGTTGAGTCCCGTCGCGACTTCCACCAGCGAGGGGCCTTCCGCATCAAGCCTGTCGGGCGAGGGTACGGATATTTTGAGGACCACCTCACGGCAATACTCCTTCAGGTCCTTGACTCGTATTGCAGCAAATCCCCCGCCCAAAGTGGCGTCGCTCAGATCCTCTTCGATCAAAAAACGCCCATGCAGAATATTGCCGACGGTGTAGCCATCGGGCGGCTTATTCGCCGCGGATCCATATCCGAACGGGTCATATTCAGGCTGCATGGCTAAATTGCGGGGCTTGCGGCCCGAACCCAGGCCGGAGCACACTAAAGTATCGTGCGAAATTGAGATTTTCGCAATCTTTTTCTGTTTGAGTGGGACTAAAGAGAGCGTTCAGTTTGATTCAAATTATGCATTTTCAGTTTGGACAACGGCTTTCAAGCACTGGCCCTGGATTTAGAACTGCACGCTCATAGTGATAAGATTTGGTTATGACGGGAAACGAGGTCAGAGAGAAATTTCTGCAATATTTTGAGCGGAATGAGCATAAGATCGTTCATTCGTCGCCGCTGCTTCCGGCGAACGATCCGACACTGCTCTTTACAAATGCTGGAATGAACCAGTTCAAGGACGTTTTTCTTGGCGTCGAGAAACGCGATTATACCCGCGCGGCATCGTCGCAAAAATGCATTCGTGCCGGCGGCAAACATAATGATCTTGACGAAGTCGGCAAGACCGCAAGGCATCACACATTTTTCGAGATGCTCGGGAATTTTTCGTTCGGAGATTATTTTAAGGAGGATGCGATAAATTATGCGTGGGACCTGCTTGTAAATGAGTTCAAGCTGCCGGCCGAAAGGCTTTGGTTCTCGGTGTTTGAAGGCGACGACGAGGTCGGGCCGGACGATGAGGCTCGCGATCTTTGGATCAAAGCGGGTGCAAGCCCCGATCGTGTTCTCGGTTTTGGCCGCAAGGACAATTTCTGGCAAATGGGCGACACCGGGCCGTGCGGGCCGTGTTCGGAGATCCATTATTATATGGGCGACGATCCGGGCGACGCGGCGAAAAACTCTCCGCATTGGGTAAACGGCCCCGGCGATACGACGATGGAGATCTGGAATCTTGTCTTTATGCAGTATAACCGAACGCTCGAAGACGACGGCAAGTTTTTGCTAACTCCGCTGCCGGCACCATCGGTCGATACCGGAATGGGCCTCGAACGAATGACCGCCGTGATGCAGCACGTAAAGACAAATTACGAAACCGACCTGATCAAACCACTTGTAGATTTTGCCGCGTCGCTCGCACGCTGAAATGTTCGGCCTAAACATTGCGGAAGCCCGCGCGTGAGAGGCTCTGTCAAAACTATTCTTAGCTGCGGAGCAGCGAGAGCATGTAGCCCCAGGTGGAGCGAAGCGGAACCTGGGGTAACGCGGCAAAAAAGTCCGCAAGCCCGCGTAGCGGGCGGCAGGCTTTTGCTGAATAATGGAAAGCAATAGATGTTACGCGTTTCGCTGTCGCCCACTACGTGGGCTATCGTCTCGTTCTCCATCGAACCACGGGTTCCGCTTTGCTCCACCCGTGGCTACATTCTGCCACTGCTCCGCAGTTTAAGGCAGTTTTGACACCGCCTTGTGAGCAAGGGCTTAATGCTCAAGTTGGACGTTAAGCCCTTGCTCACGCGCGGGCTTCTGCATTGACGATGATCGATCTCTTGCTAATCGAAGATCAGCCCTTGACCCGCCTCGGTGTGCGGGCGGTATTGGAGCAGCATGACGACATCAAATTGGCTGACGAAGCAGACAACGCCGCCGATGGTTTTGCGAAATTCCGGGCATTAAAACCTGACGTTACGATCCTCGGGCTGCGGCTTCCCGATTCCTGCTCGCTCGACAATCTGGACAACTATTTCGCCGAAGATTCTAAGGCAAAGATCATTGTCCTCGCGGAACACGCAGGTGATGCCGAGATAGCAGCTGCTTTGAAGAAAGGAGCGGCCGGATTTATTTGCAAAGATGTAGAGCCGGAAGAATTGGTCAAGGCAATTCGGACCGTTGCTGCCGGGCGGAAATTTATCCCGACCGAGATCGCACAAGTTCTGAGCGAAAATCTTGGCAGCGAAGAATTGACGCCGGCCGAATCGAATGTGTTAAGAATGATAGTCGGCGGCATGTCGAATAAAGAGATCGCCTTTACGCTCGACGTTTCGGAAAATACCGTCAAATCGCACGTTCAAAATATCTTTGGCAAAATCGGCGTCTCCGACCGCACATCCGCCGCCACAACGGCGATAAAACGAGGTTTGGTAAGAGTTGACCTATAGTCAGAACCGCCTGCGTTAGCGGGCGGCCAGTAACATTGTCCGCACACCTTTTATTTGCAGCGGGCATCATCAAAATACACCATGAACGAGATCAAAAACGCACTCACCGATTACGCAGAATCTTTCACCTCAAACGAAAGCGAGGTTCTCAAAGAACTTCGTGAGCACTGCTATGCGCATTACGAAGATTCATCAATGCTCTCCGGCTTTTATCAGGGCCGGCTGCTTTCGATGTTCTCGAAAATGATCCGGCCGAAGGTTGTGCTTGAGATCGGCACATATCTCGGCTATTCCGCGCTCTGTTTTGCCGAAGGCCTGGCGACAGGCGGCAAGGTCATCACGCTCGACGTCAACGAAGAGACGAACCGCGTCGCACGCTCGTTTGTCGAACGCACCGAATTCAAAGATTCGATCGAATTTCATCTAGGGCCAGCCGTCGAGATCATCCCGCGGCTTCCTGAAACCTTCGACCTCGTCTTCATCGACGCCGACAAGCCAAACTACTTAAACTACTACAACCTCGTCTTCGATAAACTCGCCAAAGGCAGCTTCATCATCGCCGACAACGTCCTCTGGAGCGGCCGCGTCCTCGACCAGGAAAAAGACGAGAACACCCAAGCCCTCCATGATTTTAACCAAATGGTCCTCGCCGACGAACGCGTCGAGAATATTCTGCTACCCGTGAGAGATGGTTTGATGATGTCCCGAAAGAACTGAAACTTCGAAAATTCTTCTTGTCTTAATGTATCGCATAGGATACAAAGGCAAAGGAGATCGCTAAGGAGTTATAGGTATGGCCAAAACTAAACTGTTACCGTGGGATCCTTCAGAACACCTGGAGACCGAGCAGGACATGGCAATTTACCTCGAAGCGGCGCTCGAAGATGGCGATCCGTCGCTTGTGGCAGCAGCACTCGGTGACATCGCCCGATCCCGTGGCATGACCCAGCTCGCCCGTGAAACCGGCCTCGGAAGGGAGAGTCTTTACAAGGCATTGTCTCCGAATGGCAATCCGGAATTTTCAACTATTATGAAGGCAGTTCAGGCACTCGGGTTGAGGTTGCACGCGTCGTCGATTGACTGACGAGCAGAAAGTCACGTTCGGCTTGCTGCACGTCCGAATTCCGGGTAAGGCATAGATGGCAAATGTACAGCGTGTCCGTAAGTCGCAACCCTTGCCCTAATTTTTTCTAAACTTCTTGATAGGTTCCCATTTTGTGCTTCCTGGCAGTTTGCAGTCCCAATAGTTCCAACCATTTACTTGGTTGTTAGTTACAGCGACGGCGGCGGCCGTGGGCGAAATAAATGTTTGTCCATCAAACTTGATTGCAGCTTCAGAAATCTCAGCTCGATATTCACGTCCGTTATAGTTCATCCTCATTTCCGTGCCGTGAGGCAGTATTACTCCCTTCCATGCCCAGGGCGCTTTTGGGATGTCAGCCTTTCCGTTTGTAGCCGCCATCGGGAGCCCTAGCAATTCTCTGATAACGTCATTTTCTGTCATCTCAGCGGATTTCCGCTTAAAGGTGAGTTCCTTAAATACTTCAAAGTCAATCTCAATTTGTTTAAACATATAATCTCCCGTTCCTCGTATGTCTCCTCTTAATATAAAAGAGGATAAACAGGAGTATAAAGAGTAACATTGTAAAAGTCAAGAGAATTCTCACCCGGGACACTGCCTCACCCAAAAGTATTAGATCCCGGCCACCGCAATTGATGGTTACATTCGCCTCTTGAACCGATAAACTTCTTGTATTAGCTCTGCGACCCTGCGGCTTTGCGGGAGAAGAATTTTCCCGCAGAGTCGCGGAGACGCAGAGTAAGACAAAGGAGGAATCGAAATGACAGCACGGTCAAAGCAGGCTAAGCAGATGAAAAAGGTTGAACGGATCGTGGCGCCGCCGCCGGTGCATTGGGTTGGGGATGGGTTTAAGGTTCACGGATTTTTCCCGCATGGGCCGCTGACGGGTGAGCGGATGAGTCCGTTCTTTCTTCTGGATTACAACGCGTTGACGGAATTTCCGCCGCGTGAAGGGCCGTTTGGCGTCGGGCCGCATCCGCATCGCGGGTTTGAGACGGTGACGATCGCTTACAAGGGCATGGTCGAGCATCACGACAGCCGCGGAGGCGGCGGGATAATCGGCGAGGGCGATGTGCAATGGATGACCGCTGGCAGCGGCCTTTTGCACAAGGAGTTTCACGAGCAGGAATACAACCGCGCCGGCGGGCCGTTCCAGATGGTGCAGCTTTGGGTAAATCTGCCGGCAAAAGACAAGATGACGCCGCCGCAATATCAGGCGATAACCAACGCCGAAATGGGCCGCGTAAAACTGCCGCTTGGCGGCGAGGTCGAGATTATCGCCGGCGAGTTTGGCGGCGTAAAAGGCCCGGCGACGACATTCTCGCCCGTTCATCTTTACAACCTAAAGATGAAACGGGGCGAAACTGTCGAGCTATCGTATCCTGCGGGCTATACAACTGCACTGCTTGCGCTAGAAGGTTCGGCGCTGATAAACGGCGATGAAAAACTGGTCCTCAACAACCTCGCCTTGTTCGAACGCGACGGCGAAGAACTGCGGATCGCGGCCCTCGAGGACAGCATTTTCCTTCTCATGAGCGGCGAACCGCTGAACGAGCCCATCGCCCAATACGGCCCGTTCCTGATGAACACAAAGGCCGAGATCGCACAGGCGATCGATGATTTTCAGCAGGGTAAGTTTGGTTATCTGGACTAGCGGCTGATCGGCTAATGGCTAACGGCTAAAATTCATATAGAATACTAGCCGTTAGCCTTTAGTTTAGTAGCTGTTAGAAAAGACCTATGCAGGATTTTAGAAACTTAAAAGTCTGGCCGCGGGCTCTCAGGTGATCAGCTTGAGCGACAGTGCGTTTGACGTCAACTTTGTGGCAAGCAACTAAATTTCCAAAAGGAATCAAAACTGATCGCGATAAAAATGGGCCACCGCATCTGCGGCCGGCCCATCGTCTCTTGCCAGTC
>CAUJFK010000293.1 GCA_963169175.1 Acidobacteriota bacterium
CACCTCCTGCGCATATTTGATCAACGCACCGCTGACCGCGAACAGCCCAAAGGCGACGACGACCGTAACCAGGCGAAGTTTCAATTCGCGGCACAACAACCAGAACGGAATAAGCGCGAGTACGGCGAAAACAACGGGAAACAGCCGCAGCCAGAATTGCCCTTCACCCCCGAGCGTTATCCACAATTTCAATAGCAAATAGAACAGCGGCGGATGGATCAGGTCCTTTGCGACGAACGGGACCAACCCGCTCCACGAGTGTTCGGCGGCATGGATACTGAATATTTCGTCAAACCAAAGGCACGCATCGGTTAGCCCCCACAGGCGAAGCACGATGTACAGAAGCACAATGCCCCCGATCACGATAGCCGGTTTTCGCTGCATTCCAGAATGAATAGGCCTGCCGGAGGTGAGGTTGGATGTTCCCGGCGTGACGGCGGCGGTTTAATAAATCGGTTAAACGACTTAGAGCCGAACGCCATCGCAAAGCTTGCCGTCGATGCTGGTGTAGAAAAGTTTCACCTCTTTATAGGTATTGGTATCGCGGCAATACGAAAGGCATCTATCGTACGGTTTTGAGTAGATGTGGATACTCACCGCCCGTTCATCATATTCCGCAAGGTTAAGCACCTGGTGGATCGGTTCTTCCAATTCGACTTTGGCCGCCACACAATCTGAAAGTTCGAAAACATCCGTCTCACGAAGCTTGCAATATCCCGTACCCTCGTCGATCTCATCCATCGCGAAGTTCTGCCCCTTCAACCGGCCTAGCGGAACCATCATCCAGCAGCGTTGATCAAAGTGGTTGTGCACCCGCGAGGCCTGGCCGCGTTCCCAACAAATGGCCATCATTTCAAACCGCTCATCCTTATAGATCAGGTTGCGCGTATAGCATTCTGAGCTCCAGAACATGTATTTCCCTATCGAATCAATATCCACGGGATTGTGGCCT
Source organism: Acidobacteriota bacterium (assembly GCA_963169175.1). GTDB lineage: Bacteria > Acidobacteriota > Blastocatellia > Pyrinomonadales > Pyrinomonadaceae > OLB17. The sequence goes on from CAUJFK010000293.1 coordinate 953, forward strand.
AAATAGTTGTAAACATGATCGCAAACGAATGATTCGTCTGGTATGGCACACAGGCCTTCGACCAATTGGTTGACCGATACTCGTTCCATAAAATTTCGCTGAGTAATTTTCGGTCGCTTTCTGGTTAAAGTCAATAATGGGTTTGGCTGGTTCGATTTTGGACTTCCCTTCGCGGCTTTACTATAATGTTGCCTTTACGCAGTATTTGGAGGATGTTTACCTTGCCAAGAACCGCAACCAGTCGGAAACAGGAACCGCCAGCAAAAAGCCTGTCCGCCAACAATCGAAAACCGGCCGCTAAGGCCGAGGCCACACTTCGAACGCCCGATATCCACGTAGTTGAGCGAATGAAGGCAGAATATCAGCAACGCCGCAGATCGCAGTTGGAATCGATAAAGAAGACGGACAAGAAGCTTCTACGGGAAATGCTGTACCAGATGGTGCTTGGGCGACATTTTGAAGAAAAATGTGCCGAAGTTTACCGAATGGGCAAGATCGGCGGATTCTGCCACCTGTATATCGGCCAGGAGGCGATCGCTGTCGGTGCAATGTTGGCGCTAAAGCGCGAGGATATGGTCATTACGTCATATCGTGACCACGTCCAGGCAATGGTAAAAGGCATGACGCCCGAATCTGTAATGGCCGAGCTCTACGGCAAAGAAGGCGGCTGCGTGAAAGGAAAAGGCGGCTCGATGCATATGTTCTCCGCCGAGCACGAATTCTTTGGCGGCCACGGCATTGTCGGCGGCCAGATCGGCGTCGGAACAGGCATGGCTTACGCGGCAAAATATAAGGGGACCGGCCAGGTCACCCTTTGTTTTTTTGGCGAAGCGGCGGTCAACCAGGGCATTTTTCACGAATCGTTGAACATGGCTCAGCTTTGGAAGCTTCCGATCGTTTATATCTGCGAGAACAACCAATATGGCATGGGCACGTCGCAGGACCGTGCAATGAGCACGCGGAATATCGCAAAAAAGGCCGATGCGTTTGAAATGGCAAACGAATTTGTTGACGGCATGGATGTAATGGCCGTTCGCGAGGCAGCCATTCGGGCGATCGATCGGGCCAGGGAAAACTCGCTTCCGACGCTGCTTGAGGTCAGGGCCTATCGATTTATGGGCCACTCAATGTCTGACCCCGGCAACTACCGGACCCGTGAAGAGATCGCCAAATACCAGGAACGTGACCCGATCGTGCTATTCAAGGACAGCTTGAAAGAAGCAAAGATATTGACTGAAAAAGATTTTGCCCAAATCGAGCAAGAGGCTGTCGATGCAACTGAAAGAGCATTAAAATTTGCCGACGAAAGCCCACTGCCTGACGAAAGCGAACTAATGACAGATGTTCTGGCGTGAGCGATGCCGACCTAGAGCAAATGCTTAGACATTTCGCCCCCGTGGGTGACATCGATATCGACGGTGATTTCGCTACTGCGCTATTTTAGCAAGCCCGTTTTCGGAAGTAATGTGTTTGTTTGCGTCATTATGGGTGCCGTTGGCTGTTCTATAACTAATTTGCGGCCGGTCTGGCAACGGAAATGGCCCAGATGCCCGATTGCGGGTGGCGACCTGCCGATGATTGATGGATGAAAACAAGATGTGAGCCGTCGTAATCGTTGAACGCTGGTAAATCGGCCACCCGACCTGTGACGTTGAGATAGCCGCCTCCGGCAAAACCGTTTTCCAGAAAAATGTGATCGTCTAACAGTACCGGATCGCCCTCGAATTTTGTGTCCGAGCCGACGATCCATGTGCCGGTACCAGCGTCTCGTTCTTCCGAATATGCGGTAAACACGGCAAACTTTTCTAACTTTTTGAAATCGCTGAAAACCGGCAGGTCTTTGATCCAGCCGCAATTGTCCAGGTAGCCTGCATCAGGATAAAGGTTCCTTAAATGTATCCTGTCGCCGTATTCAAGCGGTTCGCCTTCCTTTTTCCCCATCGCCGAAATGATCTCCCAACTCCCGGAACCAACCTGCCTGTCCGGATTCGCGTGGGTCGCGACGAACATCAGTTCCGTCGCAACATCGGTGAATCCGGGCTTACCCTTGACTGAACCCCAGGCATCGAGATACCCGGCATCTTCGGACAGTTGGCTGCGAAGCTGGATTACGGTGCCAATTGTGATCGGTGAATTCGCGGATGCAGTGGTTACCGTACTGTCGCGACGGTCCACAGCGGCGAGGCCGTTGGGCGGATAATTGGTTTTTGCGTCAGCAAACTGGCTGTTCGCAGCGGCAACAACGGGATTGCCAGCCGACGCCGTGCCTCGCTCATCAAGATTGATCAATCTTGGGAAAAAGGCAAATCCGGCACCGGCAAGCACCACCAGGGTTATGGCGATCAGGGCAAGGGACAAGCTGGTCATCGTTGTACGAAAAGGATTCAGGTTTGCCTCGCTCACTGGGGCCTCGTCGTAGGTGATCGTTTCTTCCTTTCGAAAATACTGTACTTTGTGTTCCTCAACGACCAGCGTATCGCTCTCCGCTTGCGGGCCAGAGGCCGATAATGATCCATCGCCTGTAAACCGGTAGCCGAGTTTTGGTACCGTCTCAATGAACTTACTTCCGGTGGCGCCATCGTCGAGCAGTGCTCTAAGCCACGAAACATTTCGAGCAAGCGTTGACTCGTCAACGTAAGCATTCGGCCAAACAGCCTCCAGTAATTCGTTTTTTTTAACCGTGCGGCCGGCGTTTGCAACGAAAAAGGAGAGCAAGTCGAACTGCTTCGGTTTGAGGGTCATCGGTTCGTCTCCGCGCCACAGCCGTCGTTCGGACGGTTCCAAACGAAAGGCACCGAAGCTATAGGTCGATCTTTGTTCAATTTCAAGATTCATGCGGCAGTAATCCAAAAAAAGTCCAACGAAAATCCAAAAAAACTCCAGACATCTTTGGAATTTCCCTTTAGAGTAGCGGAAATCGCTGACGGGTTGTAGTCAAAAATGGAAGTTGTTACAAAAATTGAGATGTTTCTTGCAACCCGCCGTCGCTACGTAGTCCACCGATCGCCCACGGGCAGACTGTTGAATTGCACGCAATGCGGTCAGCCCATGGTAACGGCCGAGCAAGCCGCCGCAACGTTGGGGATAAATCAGAGACGGCTTTTCCAAATCATCGAGGCCGGAGGTTTGCATTACGCGGAAACACCCGGCATGGCGATGATGATTTGCTTGACGTCCCTTGCCAACTTTCTGGACAGCGATTCTAAGCCGGCCGCATCGGCGGTTGGCGAATAACCAGCGAGACCGTCCGCGAACTTAGTGGCCGGTCATTTTGACAACATGAACACAAACCTTATCACGCCGGAAGCCGTTCTCCTCCGCCTCCTTCGAGAAAGGTAAACAGGAGAAAACCATGAAAAAACTATACTTCGCAACTATGTTTTTCGCATCTTTGCTAGTCGCAGGCGCCGCTGGCAGCGTTTCGGCTCAGAATGCGTGTTCACAAGATCTTGGCCGCGACTTGATCACCATGTCGGTCGTCAACCGGACCAACCGCCCGATTATCGTCAACTGGGTTGATCGCCTGTGTAAGGAGCAAAGCTCCGCTGACCGAACGGCCGCGAGCAAAACTTTTTTTGGCGACACATATCACGGGCACGTCTTTCGTGTGCGAGAGGCGGGTTCGAATAAACTGCTTAAGGAATTTGTCGTAAGCCCCAACTCGAAGACAATAATGGTCACGTCCCTTGCCGCAGCTCCTGCACCACCGTCAGCATCGCATACAAGACCCGAAACCGGCGTCGAAAAATTTAGAAAGAACATAGTCGCAACCTGGGTCAATACCAACGACGGCGGCAAGGCAGTGATAGAAAACAACAACATCACATGGTATGTGAACGGCAAATTGGCCCATAGATCGCTCTACACTATCGCGAATGAGAAAACCATCGGGTTCAAGAACCCTGAAGGGTTGGACAGAACCTGGATAGTGAGATTTGAGAAAAACAACACGATCATGATCGCGACTCGTCCTGACAACAACAAATTTTTTGAGTTCAAACGCGTTGCAGTGACAAAGAAAGCCGAAACGAAAAAGAAATAGGGATCGATATCGGAGTTGGTTTTAGAGGAAAGAATTATGAAGAGAATGATTATTTTTGCAATGGCCTTGGGAGTTATGCTGGTTGTTTCCAGTAGCGGTTTTGCACAGAATCCGGCAAATTCGGGACAATTGTGCTCGAAAGATATGCCGGGCCGCAGCAATGTCTCAGTCAAGTTAGTGAATAGTACAAAGAGTACGATCAATGTCCATTTTGTGAACTATGACAATTGTCAGGAGTTTCTTGACATGCCGCTTTTCACGGCCAAACCAGGGCAGACTCTGAATATCACCGGCCAGCACGGTGTTGCATATCGAGTTCGCGAAGCCGGAACCAAGAAGCTTCTCAAGGAAATCATGTTAGTTCCAAATATGCCGCAGATAATTATCACCGCGGCGGCTGCGACACCTCGTCCTTCGAACCTGCCGGCTCCGAAGGACGAAGTGATCTATGTGTTTAAGAACAAGGCAAATGTCACGAACTGTACTCCTGATCCCGGCTGGGCGAAATGTATTCAACTAGCCGACCCGACGATCAGGATCATGGCCACAAAAGGCGTTTCGCCTTCAGCAATGAACGGCGTCGCGAATGTTTATGCCGAGATCACAAGACGTTTAGGGCCCAAATATCCAAGGAATAAGCTCAATACGTTCATTGTTCGTATGACGAATGCGGAACCCTGGTCCGAACTTGTAACTCTAAAACCGATCGGAATGGCGTATCCCCAGCAGCCTTATCAGAGCAGCGGCGACTTTCTTCGCGGATACGGAAATCCGGACAACCTCTGGATCACAGAGCAAATGATCTGCAAAACGGGCGTCAAAACAAGAAACGACACGGGCAAAGTAAAAGACACTCAGGCCCGAACGTTTGACCAGGTGATCCACGAATTCGGCCATTCGATCGACTCGAACTACCTGACACGGCAGCAGGCCGGCATCTTCAAATTCGACAAAATGACGCCTCTCGAAAGCTTTGCCTATCACGTCACTCAATGGTTCCGTTCGCCGGATTTCGGCATCGCCGTTCCCGCGAATAATCAAGCGGTGCTGAAAGAACTCTTTACAACGCGCGCGACGTTTTCGTGCGATGGATACAGACCCTAGGCATAAAGCGGGAAAGTTAACAATGCGAGTATTCTGTACTAGTCATCCTCGGGCTTGCGTTGTTCGGCCCTGTAGAAGCCTGATAAACCAACCGCCTGGTTGAAAGACGAAACTATTTGTTCACGTTGCGGTAGCACGACGTCAAGAGACCTGCCATGTCAGTTACGGCGTCGCCAAAGGAGGTAATTGGAAGTCGCAAATGGTGTCGGCTTCTCTATTCAAATAAGTAGCTCGCATTGCCTAAGGCTCGACCAGAAACCTATTCCGGTCGAGTCTTTGTTTCTTTGAGTTCTCTAACCCAGCAATTATTACCCTCTCACTGCAAAACTCGTCACGTGTAAGTCCTAGTTTCCACTTCCTGAAACTCGTCATTTTGCGCCGGAAATTGTATCATTATTTTGATGGCAATTTTAACTATCCGCGACGCCTTGAATCAGGCGCTTCGCGAAGAATTAATTAGGGACGAAAACGTCTTCATCATGGGCGAAGAGGTCGCCGAGTACGACGGGGCCTATAAGGTGACGCGCGGGCTGTGGAAAGAGTTCGGCGACAAACGCGTTGTTGATACGCCGATCACTGAGCTAGGCTTTGCTGCGGTCGGCGTTGGCTCTGCGATGGCCGGCTTGCGGCCGGTGATCGAGTTCATGACGTGGAACTTTTCCGTCCTCGCCGCAGACCAGATCATCAATCACGCCGCCGCGATGCACTATATGTCCGGCGGGCAGTTCAAGGTGCCGATCGTCTTTCGCGGCCCAAACGGTTCGGCGTATCAGGTCTCGTCGCAGCACTCGCACGCTCTCGAGGCAATGTACGCAAACTTCCCCGGCCTTAAAGTCGTGATGCCGTCAACGGCGGCAGATGCAAAGGGCCTGTTAAAATCGGCTATACGCGATGACAATCCGGTGCTTTTCATGGAACAGGAAAGGATGTACGGCATGAAAAGCGAAGTGCCTGAGGACGAAGATTTCCTCATTCCTCTTGGCGTTGCCGACGTAAAACGCGAAGGTACCGACTGCACGATCGTTGCCCGTTCAATGACCGTGCCGCTTGCGATTCAGGCGGCGGAAAAGGCGCAGGAGGAATTCGGAGTATCGGTCGAGGTCATCGACCCGCGGACCATCAAGCCTTTGGACATTGATACGATCGTGAACTCGGTCAAGAAGACAAACCGGCTCGTGGTCGCGGAAGAATCGCACGCGTTTGCCTCCGTCGGTGCCGAGATATCGCACACCGTGATGGAACACGCGTTCGACTATCTTGACGCTCCGGTCAAACGAATATCGACCGCCGAAACGCCCATACCCTACGCGAAAAATCTCGAAGCCGCCGCATTGCCGGATGTAGCCAAGATTTTGGCGGCGGTCAAGGAAGTTTGTTATTTGTAAATGAAATTCACCTGGGATCCGACCAAAAAGCAAGGGTTGCTCGCAATCACAAAATTGACCTTGACCGGATAGGCGATATTTTTCGTGACCCATTCGCTATAGAGTTTATTGACGAGTCCCACTCGGATGAAGATGAAGTTAGATTTGGAATAATCGGTTTGACAGCCGAATATGGTCTAATATATTTGGTTTTCATTGACATTGATACGGAAACCTTTCGCTTGATAACTGCGAGAAAAGCCGATCGCTGGATGGTGAGAGAATATGAAGAGAAAAGACGCAGAATCTGAGTTGGAATTTCTCGAAACTAGTGAGGAGGCACGGGCCGCCGGTCTAAGACGTATCAAACGCCGTCATTATACAGGGCCGCCAGAACTTCTTCCCGACGAAGAAAACGGGGGATTTAAGTTACGGCTTGAAACATTGCGCGAAGAGCTGTTGAATGACACCGAGTTTGTTGACCGGCTGCGTGAAAAGCTTGCAGCATGAGGGATTTATCAGCGTCCAACAAACTTTAGTTTGTTGCTCTGCCCAATTGTGAACTCAATTTGTTACCCGAACGGTCGCATGGACAAAAAGGCCGCAATTCGTGAATACAAGCTCTCGCATCGGCCGATGGGTGTTTTTCAAATTCTGTGTTTAC
>CAUJFK010000294.1 GCA_963169175.1 Acidobacteriota bacterium
CAAGTTTATGATAAATCAAATGGTGCTCCGCGGTGCGTCCGTTGCCACACCGGAAGGCCATAGCCGCCCGACATACCGGAACTTCTTCCACCCGCACCTAAGGTGGCAGTTCAGCGGCATTCGGCTTGCCAGATAAGTCAGTACCACCCTGCGTTAGCGGTGGGTTCCTTTAAGCCGGCTATCGCAAGAGCCCACCACTAACACAAATGGTACTGACAGGATGGCTGCCGCAAGAATCCACCCGCTAACGCACGGTGGTTCTGACTGATTCTTAAAATGGAAAGCTCCACATCAACTGAACTGGGCCAATTTGCCGAGGACGTCCTGCGCGGCTTGAGTTCTACGCCGAAAACACTTTCGTCTAAATACTTCTACGACGACGAAGGCTCGCGGTTGTTCCGGGAGATAATGGAGCTGCCGGAATATTACCTGACGCGGGCAGAATTAAAGATTTTTACCGAGCAGACAGAAGCGATCTGCTCCGCGTTCACCGATAACGCAGGTGCGATAGACCTTATCGAACTCGGGGCCGGAGACGGTACAAAAACGGCTGTGCTTATCGATCATCTGCTTACGACGGGCATCGATTTTACCTATTCGCCAATAGATATATCGCAGGAAGCGAACGATTCGCTTTCCGAAGTATTCCAATCTCGCTTCCCCGGCCTTCGGATCAGGCCGCGCACAGGCGATTACTTTAAAATACTCTCGTCGCTCGAGCACAACAGCGATCGGCGAAAGGTCCTGATGTTTCTTGGCTCGAACATCGGCAATTTCACCAGCGGCAGCGCCGTTGAATTCTTCCGCCGCCTGCGCGAAGTGATGGACGCGAACGACCGCCTTTTTGTCGGCTTCGACATGCAGAAAGACCCACGCGTGATCGTCGCCGCATACGACGACGAGCAAGGAGTGACGGCGGAATTTAATCTAAACTTACTGCGGCGGATCAACCGCGAACTTGGCGGTGACTTTGATCTCTCGAAATTTTCGCACTACGCTCAATACCGCCCAGCGGAGTGCTCCGCCCGGTCATTCCTCATCAGCCGCGAAAAGCAGAGCGTTCATATCAAGGCATTGAACCGCAGCTTCGAATTTGAACAATGGGAAGCCATTTTTATGGAGATCTCGCAAAAATACACGCGGCCGATGATCGAAGACCTGGCCGCCGAAAGCGGTTTCGCGATCGGGCGGGAATTCTACGATGAAGAGAATTTCTACATTGATTCGCTGTGGCTTCCAAGTGTGACAGACTGATAGCCTGCTTGTCCGCCGTTCGCCCGATGAACACGACAATATTAACCTTCGACACTCTCGATTCCACGAACACCGCGGCAATTCGCCAGGCTCGCGAAGGTGCGGCGGAAGGCCTTTGCATTATCGCCCGCCAGCAAACCGCTGGCCGCGGGCGGCTTGGGCGGACCTGGATAAGTGAAAAAGACGCCGGTCTTTATTTCAGCATCGTCCTCCGCCCGCGAATCGATGCTCGCTATCTGCCGCTTATCACGCTAATGACCGGCGTTGCGGTACATGACACTCTTGTCGAGTTCGGCCTTCGCCCCGATATAAAGTGGGTCAACGATATCCACGTAAATGGCAAAAAGATCTCTGGTATCCTATCCGAAACGGCCGAAACTCCGGATGGCCTCGCTGTGATCGTCGGCATCGGCATCAATTTGCGGTCATCGAACTTTTCGCCCGATATCGTGGATATTGCTACATCGCTCGAACAGATTGTTGGGAAGGTCCCGATCGAAGCACTCACAGGTTCCATGATCAAATATCTTGCGTATTTTTACGATGTGCTTCAGGACACGGATGGTAGTTTCACTATCATTGACGAATGGCGGCGGCGGTCAAGTTATTTCATGGGCAAACATGTTCGCGTGTCTGTCGGAAAGGAAATGCTTACCGGCATGACCGACGGACTTGAATGGAACGGAGCACTTCGGATCAAGTGCGATGACGGAAGCATTACGATAGTGCAGGCCGGAGATGTTGAGAATCTACGAGCCTCCTAGCTCCGGCCCTTATCGCTCTTGGCAATTGTCCCCTTTCTTCCCTATCCTGATATTCGTTCGGGTGCCTTGTCCGCACCGATTCGATATTAAACTTCTTTTCAAATGCAACGACGACTATCTGAAATACATCCTCTGATCTACCGCTCTCGCATCGGGCAAAAGCGCTTGTTCCGGCGGATATTGGACCTTGCGGGCGGCACACGGTTCGCATCAGGCCGGAGCGAAAGCCAATTGGCATTTACGTGCAAGAAGCATCAGTCTTTGCTGCGAAGAAGGCTCGGCAACTCAGACCCGCAGCTTCAGGAGAACAAGGTAAGGAATCTGCAGATCGCATGCCCGCCGATCGACGGCCTCCTTATCAAACCGGGCGAAACATTCTCGTTCTGGGACCGAGTCGGCGAAGCGACGGCCGCAAAAGGTTATTGCGAAGGCATGCAGCTCTCTCGCGGCGAAGTGGTCCGCGGTGTTGGCGGCGGGCTTTGCCAACTCGCAAACCTGCTCTATTGGATGGCGCTCCACACGCCGCTATCGGTCGTCGAACGCCATCATCACAGCTTTGACCCTTTTCCAGATGAAAGCCGCGTCCTTCCGTTCGGCAGCGGTGCCGGAGTTTTCTATAATTACATCGATCTGCGCTTTTTTAACCCGACCGAGTTCACGTTTCAAATAAAGCTTTGGCTTACCGCCGATCATCTAAAAGGCTCGATCCTCTCTGACCGTGAAACGCCGCACAGCTATCACGTATTCGAACGCGGGCACCGCTTTCTGCGACAGGACGGAAAGATATTTCGTGAGAATGAGATCTGGCGCGAAATAATTGACCGCCGCACCGGCAACCGCGTAGGCGAAGAAATGCTGGTCAAGAACTTCTCCGAAGTGAAATATGAACTGAACGAGCAACAGATCACCGATCTTGCGGAAGCCCGCGCATGAGAACGGCATTTGTTTTGTGGGCGTTCGTGTCTGCTTTTCGTCGGTTTCGTGGTTCAGAGGACCGGCTTCGCCACCACGAAACCAACAAAACGATGATCCTCAGTTGGTCCTCATCACACTTTGAACAAACCCGCAAGCTGCCGCAAAGAACCGCGGGACCGCTTGAATATATGGTTTGTACAGTGTAGCTTTAATTAACGGTTTATGAGCAGCGAATTTGACCAACTATCCGATTTTGAACTGGACGATGAAGAATTTTCCGACGAACTGTCTGAGTTCGAAGAATTTGACGTTGACCTGGACGACGTTCTGGTGCGCACGGCCGTGCTGCAAAAGAACAATATGGTCGCCCTGCTCTGCATCAAAAGCGCTACCGCCGGTGCGGCCATTTGCCGCGTCGATCCTCGCGAAAATCATCCTGCCGTGCAGCTTTATGACGATCCGACCGCGGCGCTCGAATGGTTCACCAAAAGCCTGAGCACAAGCAAAAAGAACGGCTGGAGATTGGTCTATGACGGCCTTCCCCTGCAGGGTTAATGTTCCTAGCCATCGACATCGGCAACTCCCTTATTAAATTCGGCATTTTTGAATCTTCTGCGCTCATCGACAAATTCTCGATCCCAACCGAGCGTGATTACAGCCCGGATGAACTTTTGTTCGGCCGCCTGCACAAAAATGGCAGCCGGTTTCTGACATATGACGCGGTTGCCGTCTCCTCGGTCGTTCCGGAATTGGACGAAACTTTTCGCAAAGCGCTCACAGCATCGTTCAACGTTATTCCGTGCTTTATCGACCATTCGTACGATTTTGGCCTGAAGATCAAATACAAACCCGCATCGGCCGCCGGGATCGACCGCTTGATCAACGCTTCCGCCGCCGCTGAAAAGTATGGAGTGCCAGTGATTGCCTGCAGCTTTGGCACCGCGACCACATTCGACGTGGTGAACGCCAACACGGAATATCCAGGCGGCGCCATTGCCCCCGGCCTCCGCGTTCTAAGCCACGCCCTCCATCTCAAAACGGCCAAACTGCCGGAGATAAACATCACAGAACCCGAAAAGGTGATCGGCTCGACAACCGAATCATCGATCAGTTCCGGTATTTTCTTCGGATATATCGGCATGGTCGAGGGCATCCTAACGCGTATGTTCGCCGAACTCAGCTTGCGGCCGAAAGTTATTGCAACTGGCGGTCTCGCGGCTACTGTCGCCGGCAAATGCAGCCTGATCGGTATAGTTGACGAGAATTTGACCCTTGACGGCATCAGAAAGATCACCGAACGGACTGATCGAAACCGCCCCACAAAACGGACAGGCGAGCGATGACAATTTACACGATCGGCCACGGACGCCACGCGTTCGACTATTTTCTCGATCTGCTTCGGCAATATGAGATCGAGTTTGTCTGTGATGTGCGGAGCATTGCCCGTTCGCGCTGGCCGCAATTTAATGGACCGGTCTTACGCGAATTGCTGAAGGAAAACAGGATAGGCTACGAGCATCTGCCGGAAACGGGCGGCCGTAACAAACCTAAACCTGAGGACCTGGCCCGCGGCCTCGACCGGATAATTGAGATCGCATCAGAGGTACGCACCGTAATGATGTGTTCCGAATCGCAGCCGCTCTCCCATCACAAAATACCCCGCGCCAACTGCCATCGCGTCGGCATGCTCTCACCCATGCTGCGAACTCGCGGCGTCGTGCGTATCATTCATATTTTGCCAAATGGCTCCGAGATCGAGTTAGATGAATCGGCACTGACCTGGACGTGGTGATAGGCAAAGGCGAAATTGTTAAATGTACATTGGCCTCTCGCGGCTTCGTTCCAATCAACCAATTTACAATTGCCAATATATCAATTAACAATGAAGCGCCTGAACGCGACATCATTAAAAAATGCAACCGTCCGCCTGGCGTGCGAACACCCTGAACTTGAACAGGTTTATCGTACCTACGGTACGCCGCCGCTATGGGGCCGCGAGCCGGGATTTGCGACCTTGCTGCAGATCATTCTTGAACAACAGGTGTCGCTCGCATCGGCCAAGGCGTGTTTCGATAAACTCACCGCACACGTTGGGGAAGTTTCGCCAGACACATTGCTTACATTAAACGACATTGAATTGAAAACGATTGGCTTTAGCCGGCAAAAGGCAGCGTATGCACGGCATTTATCAGAGGCCGTCATTGAGAAACGCCTCGATCTAGACACTCTCGCCACGCTGCCGGACACCGACGTTAAGGCAGAGCTGACCAAACTAAAGGGTGTCGGCGAGTGGACCAGCGACATCTATTTGCTGATGGCTCTGCGGCGCCCGGACGTGATGCCGAAAGGCGACATCGCTCTCCACGCTGCATATCAAAAATTGGCCGGCCTTGATGAGCGTCCGGCCTCGGAAGAGTTCATCGCAATTGCCGAGAAATGGAAACCGTTCCGCTCGGTTGCCGCCCGGCTGTTGTGGCATTTTTATCTGTCGGAGAAACGCCTGCGGTCGAGCGGACCTGTTGTACAATGGCGACAATGAGAATTTTGGACGTAGGCTGCGGCGCCAACAAATTTGAAGGTGCGATAGGCCTTGACAACAACCCGCGCACAGCCGCTGATGTTATCCATGACCTGGGCGACGTGCCGTATCCATTCACGGACAACGAATTCGATCTCGTCGTCTCGCGGCATGTTATTGAACATGTGCCGGACGTAATGGCCTTCGTTGGCGAACTTTACCGTGTCACCAAACACGGCGGCACCATCCGCCTCGTCACGCCTCACTATACGAACCCCGACTGGGCAACCGATCCGACACATCGAAATCATTTCAATTCATACAGTTTTAACACCTTTATGCCCGAACGGGCCGTTTTCGATTTTTATACTGATATCCAGCTGAAACCGCTGAAAACGTATGTTTCGCTGCTAAACTTGTGGCGTGCGTTCGGCTTCGAATTCGCCGTTAATCTGGACCAAAGATCGCCAGGATTTCGCTTCCTGAGAAAGTTTTGGGAACATTATCTGAGCTGTATCGTTCGGGGAAAGGAGCTGCACTTTGAATTTGAGGTGATCAAAATGCTTTGAACTGTCAACCGAAGATAGCAAACTATTTCAACCATTTAGGTCATCTGTACACGTGGATTGTCGGATAAAATGTATTTCGAGGGATTGAAGATGAAAACCAGGATAATCGCTTTTTCATGCCTTTTCGCGTTGGTACTGAATTTCGCCGGATCGGCCATTGCTGACGGGCCTACAAAGCGGAAGGCGCGGGCGGGCCAGCTTGCAACACTGCTGCCGCCGGTGGACGGTATTGCAACGCTTGACGTAAAGCGCCTATTCTCAACGGCATTGCCAAAAGTTCTTTCCTCGAACCGGGCAATGTTGGACAAGATCACGGACAAGATCGAACAGGTGAAAGCGCGGACTGGCATCGACATCCGCCAGTTCGATTCGCTGGCTATTGGAGCGACGGCGAAACAGATAGGGCCCAAGAAATATGATCTCGACCATGTCGTTATTGCCCGCGGCCAGGTTTCTTCCGGCTCCATCATAGGTGCCGCGAAGCTGGCGGCAAATGGCAAATACCGCGAAGAAAAGACTGGCGGCAAGACCATCTATATCATTTCAGCCAAGGATATTGCCGACCAGGTGAAAGCGGGCGCCGGCAAAGCGGCCAGCCCCGATCTTGCCGACAAAATGACCGGGCATCTTGCAGGCGAAGTTGCCCTGACCGCGCTTGATGCAAATACCATAGCGTTCGGCAACGTCGATCTGGTCCGTCAGACAGTCGGCCCGCGGCCAGCCGTTCCGAACGACCTGCTTCCACTTCTCGCAAAAAAGGAAGCTTCGGTGATCAGCTTTGCCGGAAAGGTGCCGAACGGTATGAGCGAATTTCTGCCGCTTGAGAATGACCAGCTTGGCAAGGACATAGATTCGATCCGCTATGTTTATGGCGGAATGGATATTGTCGGCGAGGCCGCAACGCTCAGCATCACCGCACGCACTCTGCAGAACCAGCAGGCCGCCTCATTGCTGGAAACCCTGGAAGGGCTGCAGCTGCTTGGTAAGGCACTGCTCGGCGGAAACAAAAATGCTGATAAGCAGGTCTTTACCCGGATGATCGAGAATGCAAAATTCTCCAGCGCCGGCAACGAGGTGATGCTAAGGCTCCAGGTTCCGCAAAGCGATATAGATATTCTGGTGGCCGGTCTTAAATAGTCGGAACCACCCTGCGTTAGCAGGTAGGTTCTTTATCCTGTCAGTACCACCTCGCGTTAGCGGGTGGGTCCGGATCCTGTCAGTACCACCCGCTAACGCGACTTGGCGCTGACTATCGTCGGCGAAAACTCCTTCGTCTCTCTGCCGTAAACTGCTCAAGGTCTCGATTGAACATCCCTTCTTCATTGAACAGCGGGTAGAGCTGAAGGTTGTGCGAGAGATAGCCAGCCCGCAGTTCGACAGGACGTGAACCGGCACGGTTAATTACGCGTACACTCGTCCCGCGTACATCGCCTATCCAGCGGGCAAACTGCTCGGCCCGGCCGACCGTTGCCGAAAGCAGCAGCATCCTGATCCGCGGCGGCGAAAGGATTATGGCCTCTTCCCAAACGTGCCCGCGTTCCTCATCTGCAAGGTAGTGAGCCTCGTCCAGGATCACAAAATCCGTATCAACCTGCTCGCCGCCGCGCAACGCGTCAAAAAGCTGGTTACGATATATTTCGGTTGTGCCGACGATCAATGGAGCTCCCGCATTTTCTTTCCGGTCGCCTGTTAAAATGCCGACATTCTCCGCCCCGAATTCCTCTGAAAATTCAACGTATTTTGAGTTGGTGAGTGCCTTTAAGGGCGTTGTGTACCACGCCTTTTTCCCATTGGCCAACAGCCGGCGGATCTCTTCACGGGCTATCCACGTCTTACCGCTGCCGGTGGGTGCGGTGACAAGCACGTCCTCGTTCTCGATCGCTGCCAACGCTTCAAGCTGAAAATCGTCCGGCTTTAGTGGTTTTTGTTCTGGAACGCCGATCCCCGCGAGCAGGTCCTCGACTGCCTGGTTTTGGGCAGGCGTCGGCGGGGTGGGCCGGGTGTTCGCGGAACTTTCGGCTGCAAGCCGCCGTTTATCATAACGTTCTGATGAAGAACGGTTATGCTTTTGCGGGCCGTCCTTGTTCCGCCGCCTGCTGCCGTATCGCGAACGTGCCATATGGTTGAATTTTATGAAGTTAGCGGGCTAATGTCCATGCGGAAAGGAGGCATAACGGTTCGCGCATAAGCAAGGGCGTAGTACACAGCACGCGGCCTTCCGAACGGTAAAATCGACACTACCATTTGCCGTGTCGAAGTTGTTAAATTTTCAATTGCCCCGCAACGCGGGCAGCGGTCTTTGCGTCTAAGACAAGAAGCGGTTTTCAACCTCTAAGACGTTTATTCGCAATATTTTCTTTGTTTTATGTTCGAGCAGGAATCATACAATAAGGCGACCGTCGAGACTGGGTCGCGGCCTGATGGCGGGCTGTTCAGCCATTACGAGATCAAGACTTGGGAATTCTCGCCCCTTATCTACAAGATCCTGGCGGTCTCGGCCGTTCTGCACATAGCTTTGTTCGTCTTCATCGCCCAAACCAATGTTTTGGCGATGCGCGGGTGCGACAGCCCGTGGGTCGGACGGGTTTGCCAGGTGGTGGATATGACGTATCTCGGAGCTCTTCTGTACGGAACAGACCGCGAATACGCCGATGTCGCATATGATAGAACGGAACTTGGACCTGAGGACGAGATAACTTATATCGTCGTGTCCGATGACAAGCTGGAATATCCCGAAGGATATTTTCAGCTTGCGAATCCTGAGCAGTTCATCGAAAATGCAACACCGAGTGACATAGTTTTGAACCAGCCGGGGATCACGCCTTATGTTCCGTCAGGAAGCGGCGGTACTGATCTGCTGAAGATACAGCCGAATCTGCCTCCGCCGGCACCAAACGCATATCAGGATGATTCGTCATCACTGTTCAAGGTCGAAGGATCTCCTTCCGCCGACGCCGGCCAGCCGCGAAACCCGCGGAACCGAAGGAACCGGCCGCCGCTGAACACTGATAAAAAGGAATCAAATCCGTCCGAGGTTGCTAACGCCAACACTGATCCAAAGGCACAAACGGCCAACCCTGTACCGCCTGATGCCGAAGAGGCAAAGGCGGATGAGAACGGCATCTTCATCAACAAGCGGCCGTTAAAAGACAGAGCAAAAGAGACGCTTGCTCAGATAGATGCCCAGCAGCTAAAG
>CAUJFK010000295.1 GCA_963169175.1 Acidobacteriota bacterium
CGATGAAAATGTAACCAGAGCTGCGAGGCACAGCACCAAAAGTGTGAGTGTTTTCATAGTTGCACCGGGAATTCTTGTCTTTCGGTCTCCCGAAGGCCCTTCAAGGTAGGCAAGCCGCCGTCTAATTGTTCATTCTACATATTTTCGCCTAAAAGCTACCCGGGATCAACGCCCTCGGCGTTTACGGGACCCACTCCCTACCGGTCTTGTTTCTGCATTAGAATTTCGTCAACCCGTTCCGGTTCATACCCTTTCATCTTCAACCATTCGATCAATTCATCTACCCGACTGTGAAACTTATCGGTTCGTTTTGGGCCGGAGCCGATGTGCGTTAATAAGATAAATCCGTTGAGGCCGTTTGGGTCTTTGAATTCGTATTCTTTGATCTTTGAGAGTATTGCGTCGCTGGAGATGTAGTTCTTGTCGTCGTCGGTCGTGTAGTCGGCGTTTGAGCGGGTGCCTGGTGTGAAATTTATGATCTGGTAGCCGAGTGCTGAACTCCAATCGGCGATCTCGCGGTTGTACCATTCGAAAGGCGGCATGAAGAAAGGGACTTGTTTGCGGTCGATGCCGAATGGGCGCATTGCGGCGAAGTTGTCGTTCAGGTCGCGTTCGAATTGATCGCGGGTGACGAGGGTTTTGCTGCGGTCGGTCCAGTCGGCATATAGTAGATGAGCGTCGGAATGTGGGCCGAGATAATGGCCGTCCTTTTTTAGCCTGTCAATGATCTGGCGGTTCGTTCGGGTTCGATAGAAGCGGCCGGTGAGGAAGAATGAGGCTTTGATGTTCTGTTTGGCAAGCGCGTCGGCGATGACTGTCCCGCCTTCGGCGAATTCATCGCCGGTGAAAACCAGTGACATACGTTTCGATGACCGGTCGCCTCGAGTGATGCCGCCTTGGTCATAGGTGAAACGCGGGTTAATCTCGGCGGACGAGCCCTTACTCACATGCGGGCTGCTGACACGGCTGAACATCGCCATCATTAGGATCGCATCGGCGGTTCCATCCATCGTCGGTTCGTTGGTCGAATAATCGCCAACGTCATCGTGATAGACGACATCGCGCGGTTGGAAAATTGCAAATTCGTCCGGTTTTGTCAGTGTCAGGCCGATCAGGCCTTTGTATGTCGATGCCGCGATCGGGCCGTCGACCAAACCGCCACGGACCTGTTTCTTGAGCAATTGAACGGTCGGCAGATGCGTGTCTTCGGGATATTCGCCGCCCTCGGGCAGCCCTTCGAACATTGACGTGCCCCACGGATTTTTTCCCAACAGCCAGTCGCGATGGGCGATCATCGCGCCCTGAAATTGCTTGTCACCGGTCATCTGTTCGTACAGGTGAACCTGTGTGATAAAGGCCACTACAAGGTTATTTGAGCACCAAAGAAACGGCACTCCGACGCCGTAAGGATTTGTCCTCGCACGGGCAACGATGCGCTCGATGCCGCTGCGGTAATAGACCGCAAGTTCGCGTTTAGTTTTTACATCGACAAGCGGATACAACGCAAAGTGGCCGACATTTGTAAACGGATACATTTGATAATGCCGCGACATCTCGGCACCCATTGATGAATCTTCGAACTCCATCCACGATGTCGTTCCGGCGAGTTTCGCATAGCGTTTTGCGTCGGCGAGGTAGGCCGGCTTGCGGGTCGCTTTGAATAATTCGGCGGCGCCGTACTCCATGTCGTCGGCCCATGTGTCTTCGTTGTAGCGATAAGGTGCCCCGAACGAATTGCCTTGCTGAAAGCCTTCCTGACTCTTGCCCATCGCGTAAAGATCTTCAGCGGCATTGAGACATTTTAATGCAAACGCCGTGTCTTTTAGATCAGTTTTCCAGATGCGATACGCCATTGCCATTGCAGCCGCCGAACGTCCGGCGATATTTGCAATGCCGGTCGAACGGCTCTTGAACTGCGCTAAACCCTGCGGCATGCCGTCGGCGAAATAGACTGGCCGATAGCTGTTTGCACCCCAGCCGTAATCGGCGTTGTCATTTTCCGGCAGCTTAAATCCGCGATGGTCGCGGTCGTCCGCCACCTGATGAAAAAGCTGGCCGGCCTTTGGGTGAAGTTTGTGAATCCAATCGAGGCCCCATTTTGCTTCGTCCAAAATATCTGGAATTCCATTCGGCCTGTCTTCACGGCCGAGGTCATCAACGAAATCGCCAAACTTCGCTTTCTCCAACTCATATGCAAGCATCATCCGCGCCGTCGCGTTGCTTGCCGTGATCAGATATTTCAACTGGTCGCCCGCGTCGTGCCAACCGCCGCTTGCATCGACAAACGTCTCATCCGGAAAAGGAGCATAGAACGAACGCCCGTCACGCATATGGCAAACCGAGTCAAGAAACGGATTATACCCGCACCGCTGCTGGCGCATGAAAAACAAAAGGTCTTCATGGTAGGCGGGATATTGGCCGATGGTGAAATCAGAAGATGTATTTCCGGATTCTTCAAGCCGAATGCGATAACGGCCCGGAGTCTTTAGTGACGAAAAATCGAGCTCGTAATAATGATCAAACTCGCCGCCCCATTGCGATGCAGAGATAGGTTGGATCGGCATCCGAGGCGGCGACTTACCCGTATCGCGATCCTCGACCACAAAAAAACCAGATAACGGCACTTTTGAAATGACAACGGCCCGTTTACTGTCCGCCGCCTGGTATCCCGCCTGATTGACCTGGATATAGGAAGTTTGGCCGGACGCAGCAATTGCGAATGCGAGAATGGCAAGGACACGAAGTATCGTTTTCATTATGGATGCAATTTATGGATACCGTCGCCGTGGGCGACAAATTTATAAAGCCTAAACTCCGTCGCCAACGGCGACAAACATATAGAGCCTAGGGTCCGGCGCCAACGGCGACAAACATATAAAGCCTAGGGTGCAGTGAGCGTAGCGAGCGAACCCCTAGGGCAACCGTACAATCAGTTTCCGTCGCT
>CAUJFK010000296.1 GCA_963169175.1 Acidobacteriota bacterium
CCCAGTCGCTACCGCTCCCGGTTCTGACAAGGCGGTCGGCCTTTTCTTTTTCGGTTCGGTTCTGCTGGCCATTGGCTGGTCGTGGAGTCTTTTGTTTCCGCTAAACAAATCGCTTTGGACAAGCTCCTATGTCGTTTACACCTCCGGCCTGGCTTTGCTGACACTCGGCTTTTGCTACTGGCTGATCGATGTTAAAGGCTACAAGCGTTGGTCAAAGCCATTTGTCATTTTCGGCGTCAACGCGCTCGCCCTTTTCGCCTTCTCCGGCCTGATGGCCAGGCTGATGGGCATGCTCCGCATCACGGACTCTGATGGAAAAGAAGTCACCCTTCAAGGCTGGATCTTCAACGAATTATTCCTCTCCTGGGCCTCGCCAATAAACGCTTCCTTAGCCTACGCCATCTGCTTCATTCTATTTTGGCTTTTCCTGATGTGGCTGCTCTATCGGAGAAGAATTTTTATTAAGGTGTAATCATGCCCGTCAAACTTTAGTTTGACGAGCGGGTGTCGATCCTACGTTATCTCAAATGTCCTGATCGCCAGCGCAAGTTCGGCTTCGAGTTTTTCTTTCTCGGCTGTTATCGACTTCCGTTCTTTTTCCATTTCCTCAAGCCGCGTTTCCTGCTCACCCGCTTTTGCGATGTATCGAGCAATAAGCGATTTGGCTTCGGGCGTTTTGGCGAGTGATTCGATATTCTGGCGCAGGCGAGCCTGGTCGGTTGAAATGGCCTGTACCTCCGAATCGAGTGCCGCAATTTGCTGCCCGACTCGATTGATCTGCTGCCGCAGGTCGATCAGTTTTTCAAGCATGGTCCGGGTGACTGTGTCGATATAGCCGCGTTTGATGAATAGTTCGAGTTGGTCGCGCGTCACATTCTTCAGACCGTACGAATCCATCAATCCTTGCTTTTCGACGACGGGAAGAGAGACTTTCTCGAACGGTTTAAGAACCACGCGGAACCGATAAACGGTTTCATTGACCGTTTCGGGCCGTTGCGTTCCTTCGTCCAATTTCCAATCCTTTCTTAATGGATGTTCTACATAGATCACTTTTTCGCGGTCGGTTTGGTTTGTGAGGTGATAGATCTTTTGCTCGGTTCGGAAATAGTGCACTTGAAACACTCCGTCAGCAACCTTGATCAATTGGGCCGGCCGTGTATCGCCTTTGTTCTCGGTGGAAATTCGGGTTCCAAGATCGAGAGCGAATGAGATCAGCCGATTCTCCTTTGGTTTAAGCCTTTCCATCAAAGCTTCGCCTGCGTAAGCGTCGCGGTCGAGTACTGTGAGGCTGCCGCCCTCGAATGTAAGCGGAGACGTGTTGGTCAATAGCATGCCGCCCATCGGCCTATCAGACCGAACAGATTCGTTGTAGATCGAAACACGTTCGCCGTCCATCTTGGTCTGGATAATCGGGATCAATGCTGACCTGTTGCGGGGCACCGTCACCGCGTTGTCGATCCGATACTCGAAAAGATCGCCAAGCTCGCTTCCGCTTGCCGCGGCCGTGACACCCGATTGAAGATTCATTAGCGCACCGCTGATCTCTGTTTTAACAACATCGCCTCCGGTAACATCGACCACGGTACCTGTGCCGTTACCGTAACCCGAACCGCCTCCTGATCCAGTGCCTGATCCGGAACCAGAACCATATCCGTTTCCTCGGCCATATCCGCTGCCCGCATCATATATCTGTGGTTCAAGATTTAGATCTTCGGGTATTGGAATGATCGGGCGGTAACGGTATAGTGGTTTTTGCAAGTTCTGAATAAAAGAAACGGGCGAACCGGAAACCAGCGACAGCTTAACACTGCTCCAGTCTTCTTCGCTTACATTATCGACGATCGCCCAGCCCTGAAAGAATGGTTTCCCGGCTTCGTCTAACACAACGCGATAGGTTGTTTTCCAGATCGGAGCGGCTATCGTGTAGCTGACCACCATTTCGCGCGTACCCGTGCCTTCGGATGTGATGGTTATCGTTTTTGCGTCCCGACGCCGCGTTGAAGCGGTCGCGTTTGCAAATTCATTCAGGTCACGCTGCGTCGTATCTTCCAGCAGCTTTACAGTTCGTATTTCGGACAGGTCAAAAGACGTTATTTCGCCGGATTCAGAAGCCACAACGAGCGAGTAACCGCTTTCGAGTGTTTGCGGCATTTCGCTGCCTTTTTGCTTTACGTCCAGCTTTCGCTTCTCGACGGTTAGAATGGAACCTGTTGCAGTTCCTTTTGTCGATGTCACAAAAACCTTGGCTCCCTGAAGCTGCGAGAGAACCCCGGCCAGCCCACCGTTCGCATTCTCGTTCTGCTCAGATTCGGCATCTATGCTGAAAGGGATCTCCGCCGTCCTTGCTGAGGCAGGAGCGGATGAATTGTAGCTGACGGCGCCGATCTTGCCTTTGCCGAGGTCGAGGACGACCATTGATTTTAGGACGTCATCGACTTGCGATTGTTTGAATGAGAGGTTTACTTCCGCATTGCCGGTGACGATGCCGCGACGCTCGATGTAAGCAACGCCGTTGGAATATAGGATGACGCGGCGGATCGGCAGCGTGTTTGCAGTGACCACGGGTGCGGCGTTTTGGTCGTTTTGTGTAGCATTTGGTCTCCGCGTCCTATTCGATTGCGAAAACCCCGAAAATGAGCACACCAATAACGTAAGGAGCGTGAGAATTCGTTTCATTGTTTTTATTTCCTCAGAACAGAGATGGCGATACTGAGCTAATGGATGAGGTGAGTATTGGGAAAGGTTGCTTTGCAGCCATGTTCGTCAAACTTTAGTTTGACGAACGCTCGTTTCACGAATCCAAGAGCAGCAAACTAAAGTTTGTTGGACAATCTAAAACTCCGCATTTGCGGCGGAGACTACTTTTTCGGCGGCGTCGTTCATTCCTTCGGCGGGGATTATGCCGATGGCGGAATCGCGGAGGACGCGGCGGCCTTCTTCGACGTTTGTGCCTTCGAGGCGGGCGACGATCGGGACCGATACACCGAGGTTCTTGGCGGCGGCGACCACGCCGTTTGCCACCATATCGCAGCGGACAATGCCGCCGAAGATGTTTATCAAAACTGCCTTTACGTTGTCATCGGCGAGTAGAATTTTGAACGCCTGTTCGACGCGTTCCTGTGAAGCTCCGCCGCCTACATCGAGAAAGTTTGCCGGTTCGCCGCCGGCGAGTTTGATAATGTCCATCGTCGCCATCGCCAGGCCGGCGCCGTTCACCATACAGCCGATGTTACCGTCGAGTTTGATGTAATTAAGATCGTATTTCGACGCCTCGATCTCGAGCGGTTCTTCCTCGTTCAGATCGCGGAGTTCGGCGTAATCTTTATGCCGAAACATCGCATTGTCGTCGAAATTAACCTTTGCATCTAGCGCGATCAGGCGGTTGTCTTTCGTCAGCAGAAACGGATTTATCTCAAGCAGCGAGGCGTCCATTTTCTCGTAAGCGTCATAGAGCGTCAGCATAAACTTCGCCGCCTGGTTGATGAGATCGTTTGGAATCCCAAGTCCAAATGCGAGCTTACGAGCCTGAAACGGACGCAGGCCGACCGAAGGATCGATCGTTTCTTTCAAGATCAGTTCCGGCGTTTCTTCGGCGACCTTTTCAATGTCCATTCCGCCTGCGCTCGAAGCCATAAAAACGTTTCGGCCGGTTACACGGTCAAGTGTAACGGCGAGATAAAACTCACGATCGATCGGCAATCCTTCCTCGATCAAAAGAGTTTTCACCTGACGGCCTTCGGGGCCGGTTTGGTGCGTGATAAGCATCATCCCAAGCATCTGGCCCGCTATCTCTTTTGCCTCGGAAGGCGATTTAGCAAGTTTTACGCCGCCGCCTTTGCCGCGACCGCCGGCGTGGATCTGGGCCTTTACTACCACAACATCCGTGCCCAATTCGCGGGCGGCCGCCTCGGCCTCGTCCGCCGTCCTGGCAACAATGCCGCGCGGAACCGGGACGCCATACTCTTTAAGAAGTGCTTTGCCTTGATACTCGTGAATTTTCATATGCTGAGATCGACAGGCTAACGGCCTGTCGTACGATTTTGCCGAAAGCCCAATTTTAGCCGTCCGGCGTCTAAAAGGCAAAAGGCAGCCGCAGGGCCGCCCTTTGCCGGAACTTCACACAGATTAATAGTTTACATATTTACGACCAGCTTAAGAAGTTTCCATTCTCCGTCACGCTTAACATATTCGTACTCGAATTTTACGTTCAGCGGTTTGGTCGGAAACTTGCCCTCAAGCACAAGAATATCGAGGCCTTTTTCCTGACGAATGCTCGGAGCGGGCGAGAAGTCGGCGGTCGCGCCGGGGACCTTGTTCAGGCTTGGCAGGATCAATTTCTTCTTTTTAACGAATTCTTTGAAAACGTCTGCCATTTGATCTTCCGTATATGTACTCTTGAAATCAGTAGATGCGTATTCGTAAATCTCGCTGAAGTCATATGTATCGAGAGCCTCAGCAAAATCAGCAGTTGTTCCTTTGACGAGCGATTGAAGCGTCGAATCCGACGGAACGCCGTCCGCATCCGTATCGGTTTCACTTGTCGTTGTAGTCGAGTTGGCGGTAGTCGAGCTATTTGAAGTACTCGAATTGCTGGTTGTGCCGAACTCCTTGGAACAGGTACAGCCGAGCGCGATCGAGCCAACGATCGCAAACGCGATCAGGCCGCTTAGCCGGGCATCTTTACCAAAAAGCAGGGAAGTTGCAAGTTTTTTCATTTGAGGTTTCTCCAGAAAATAGATGTTCAATTCTTTCGCCAGGGTTCAAGTAATTTGATCCAACTGTTCACGGCCCTTTGATATTCGCCTTGACAGCGTGCCGCCCGTTCTTTTGGCAAATAGCCTTTGTCCACGATGGTTTGGTGTTTCTTTGGGTCAGATCCGTAGATCATGCACAGTGAATTGTAGAATCTTTGTTCCTGCAGCAGATGCTCATCGGCGAGGCTGCGTTCTCGATTGTCGCCTTGTTTTGATTCAATGGCAAATGCATCAGCGGCGGCATATACCGCACGCAGGCCTTCGTCGCCCAGTTCTTTCAAATTGATGTATGCTGAACAGCGATCTGCCGCGTCTTCTTCATTGCCCGCCACCGGAAGTTTGTACTGATCGATAAGCGCATGCGCTATCTCATGAAGGAATACAAAACGCACTGCATCATTCATCTTCTTATATGCCAGGTCGTCGGCGATGCCGCTTTTTTTGAACGTCCGGTAGAAGTCCTCCATAAGCTCATAGCACATCGTTACCGAGCCGTCATTTGCATCGTAAAATGCATTGACCTCTTTGCAATCCTTTGTTCGAAGATATATGTTTCGCGGCAAAGCCAGTGCCTTGTTCAGCTTATCGGCGGCATTTTCTAAAAGCTGAGCGTCCTTTACCTGGCGGTCGATCTCTTTATAACGGGGCGTTTCGATATCGAGATGCTGAACTATGAAATCTCCTTCATCCGTCTTTGGTGCCGAAGGCGCGAGCGCCGGACTTTTGTTTGATGAAGCGGTGTTTGATTCGTCGATGTAAACATCAGGCTGTTCAACCTCAGGCTCACGCGATGAACTGCAAAAACATCCCGTGATCAGAAACAGCGCGCCAAAGGCCAGCAAGAGGTTTATCAGATTGGGGCGAAGTTTCAGGTCCATCTTCTAAATGGGAGGAACATCCGACGGGGCCTAGCGGCCCGCTACGGTCAAAATCAGACGATACAGGTAAGAAATTTTGCAAAAAAGAAATGGCTGAAGAACACCAGTTCACCAGCCATTATCCGTGATGAGCTAAGGTTTTGTCTATTGCGACCTTTCTACCAATGTCAGCAGTGTTCTGACGGCAACCGCGGTCGGGCCTTTAGCATGATGCGGTTTTACCGTATCGCACCACGCCGTTCCGGCAATATCCAGATGTGCCCATTTTGCTTTATCGATAAACTCCTGAATAAAGACGGCTCCCATGATAGTGCCTGCCTTGCCGCGCGGGCCAATATTTTTAATGTCGGCAATATCGGACTTGATCTGCTTGCTGTATTCCTTGCTTACCGGAAGCTGCCAGAAACCTTCGCCGCATTCTTTGCCCAACGCAACGATGCGGTCAACCAATTCCTGATCGTTGCCCATAATGCCCGTGTTCTGATCGCCGAGCGCGATGATGACGGCGCCGGTCAGCGTGGCCATATCAACTATTGATGTCGCACCTTGCTTTTCGGCATAGGCAACTGAATCGGCAAGGATAAGTCGGCCTTCGGCGTCGGTGTTTAGGATCTCGATCGTTTTGCCGTTCGAGGCCATTACAACGTCGCTCGGCCGCGATGCATTTCCGTCAGGCATATTCTCTACGGCGGCTACGATTCCCAAAACAGGAACTGTCGGCTTTAGCAAGGCGATCGCCCGCATTGTCCCAAGCACGGTTGCTCCGCCCGACATATCATATTTCATCGCGTCCATTCCGTCGCCGGGCTTTAGCGATATGCCGCCTGTATCAAATGTAATTCCCTTACCGACAAGTGCGAGGAGTTCGCCTTTCTTGCCTGTATTTTTTGCAGGGGTATAGCGAAGCACGATCAGCTTGGCCGGCTGCGTTGAACCACGGGAAACGCTAAGAAGCGATCCCATGCCAAGCTTTTCCATCTTGGCTTCATCGAGCACCTCGCATTTCAGTCCTGCTTCCTTAGCCATCGATTGCGCCCGGTTTGCCATTTCGGTCGGCGTTAGAATATTAGGCGGCTCGTTGGCAAGATCGCGGGTAAAGTTCATCGACTCACCGACGACCTGCCCGCGGTTCAGTCCGTTTTTTAGATCGCTGGCCGTTGCTCCGTCGATGCAGAGGACCAGTTTGTTGACCGACTTGTCTTTCTTGTCCTTGGTCTTGTATTTGTCCAATTCGAATTGGCTTGTGACAAAGCCCTGTGCCGCGTTCTGCGCCGCGATGACGACATCCCCGTCATACCGGGGAAGGAAAGCGAAGCTTTTGTTGTTTCGCGTGCGGAGGTATCGTGTCGCGGCGCCGGCGGCAACGCCGACGTCCGCATGTGTATAGTCGGCCTTATTACCGACGCCGACCAGCATCAGCGAACGCGCCTTGACCTTGCCCTTCGGAGCAAACCTCAGCAACGCGGTCTCACCTTTTTCGCCTTTGAAATCTTCGGACTTGAGCACGGCGGCAAGTGCTCCTCCGGTTAGTTTGTTCAGTTCGCCAAGCAAACCCGACCCAGCCTTCTCGCCCTTAAAAACGGCTACGGCCAAAGCCTCGGCATTCGCTCCCGTAAAATTCCCCGTAATTCCCTGAAACTCCATCAGTGACCTCTTGTAAAAATGAACTTTAATCCTCGAAACTTGTTGAATTACATTAACTTATCTGGCCTTTTCTTTCAACTGTTGACGCGTCTCGCGGTCGATGGTCTTTCGCATTTCTGTCTCACGCTTGTCATAGAGCTTTTTACCCTTGGCGACGCCGATCTCGAACTTTATACGGCCATTTTTCCAATAAATAGACGTTACGACCAGCGTCATTCCTTTGATCGTGGTCTCTCGTTCGAGCTTTTCGATCTCTTTCCGGTGCAGCAACAGCTTGCGGCTGCGAAGCGGTTCATGATTCTGCCTGTTCCCATGCGAATACGGCGAAATATGAGCGTTCAACAGCCAGACCTCGCCGTCTTTGACCGAGACATACGAATCCTTCAATTGTATCCGCCCGGCCATGATGCTCTTCACCTCGGTACCGACAAGCACCGCTCCGGCCTCGTATCTATCCAGGATATGAAACTCGTGAAAAGCCTGTCGATTGGCAAGTATCTCCTTATCAATGGGCATTCAGAAAAGGTAAGAATAAACAGAGGTAAAGTCAAAAAGGACTCGGGTTCGTAAGTGCGAGACCATGATCGCGGAAGTGTTTTTCGAGCCCTGGCAGTTGTGGTTGCGGCCGGGATATAGTATTCGCGGCGCATAGCCCAATCGAGATATATGCAACTCTTCAGCGGCTGTGCCGCAACGCACTGCGGTCTGGCTGTGCCAGACCGGTGACCTATTAAAAAAATATTAAGGAGGCTGTGCCTCCGAAAAAGAATATGGGATTTCAAGTATCCAAAGACGCTCCGGCATATTATTTGACCGCCGTTGCAAAAGACAGGCTCCCGATCTTCCGGGCGGAAACTATCGCACGGATCGTTTGCAACGCCATACTCGAATCAAAAACCAAGCACGCGTTTCTTATCTTTGCGTACGTAATAATGCTCGATCATCTTCATTTGGTCACGGACAGCAAATTCAAGCCGTCGGAAATTCAGCGATTGATAAATGGAATTGTCGGAAAGCGAATTCTTGACCATCTGAAGGCGAACAACCTTACTGAATCCGTTGCGAAACTTAGGATTCAGGGGGCGCTCCGATGGTTTCCAGCATTCGGTGTGGCAGGGGCACCCTGCTACGAGACTTTTATGGAATGAAGAGATGCTTCGGCAGCGGATACAATACACACATTTGAATCCGGTCCGGGCGGGATTTGTCGGGCAGCCGGATGAATGGAAATGGTCGAGCGCGAGGATCTTTCATGGGCGTCCGGCGGCGGACGAGCCGCTTGAAGTCGATCAGATCAGTTGGAGGAAAAGTTAGGTTTCGGAGGCACAGCCTCGTTTTAGAATAATAGGGGCTTTCGGTCGGGCACAGCCCGACCGCAGTGCTGAGGGGCACAGCCCCAAGATACAAATTGCTGCAATTATCTGAGGTTTGACAAATCACGTTTTCGACACGTAAATTAATAACGACGCTGGGAGATCGTCTAATGGTAGGACTGCAGTCTCTGGATCTGCCTATCGGGGTTCGAATCCCTGTCTCCCAGCCATATTTTATCAACAGGCAGTAGGCAGGCACCTCTATACTGCTTTCCGCCAACCGCATACTTTTGATCGTTATGGACGGCTGGCACGAAACTGAGATCCGCGTCCGTTATGCCGAAACCGATAAGATGGGTATTGTTCACCACGCGAACTACCTGATCTGGTTCGAGGCCGGCCGCAGCGATCTTTGCCGTGCCCGGGGCTTCTCATACAAGGAAATGGAAGAGAACGACAATGCCCTGATGGTCGTTGCCGAAAGTTATTGCCGCTACAAATCGCCTTCCTATTACGAGGATGTAATTACGGTCCGAACCCGCGTGGCCGAGATTCGCAGCAGATCCATCAGATTTATTTACGAAGTATTTCGCGCAGCGGACGATGCTTTGATCGCCGAGGGCGAGACGCTCCACCTCGTCACCGATCATTCAAAACGCGTCCGGCAAATACCTGAGATCTACAAACAGCGATTGATGGGAGAAGATGCCGTTTCGGCCGGTGCGTTCCCAGCAAATCAGGCGCCCAGTTAGCGGATTGGCAAACGTGGAATAGAAGTAGGCACCTTTGTCTAACGGCATCTTGATTCGTGGTTTTTGCATCTTCGTTCGTTTGTTTCGTGGTCCGGGTCTGCCGTCTCTACCACGAAAGGTACGAATCAAGAAACGAAACCCGCGGATTAAAGCATCTCTGTCGAATCCGAACTTGATTTGAACAAACCCCGGCATATACCGAGGCCTTTCTAAGCCTCACTTGAATCAACCGGCCAGGAATCCTAAACTAAGGTAGATGCCCACAAATACGGCCGAATTTTACTTCATTGGTTTGATGATGATCCTGATCCTTGTGGTCTGTTCTGTCACCGTCTTTTTTTTCGCACGGCAGTATAAGAAGGAAATGAAGCAGCGGGCCGAAGACGCAAAACTAAAGGCGGCGAAACGTACGGCACGGGCCGAGCCTGACGGCGGCACGAGAGCAACAAACAAAGATGCCGAATGAGAATACGCTTTCAAATGAAAATGCCGTTCTGCTGATAGTTGACGTGCAGGAGGCATTTCGCGATGTTATCGGGAACTTTGCGGTAATTGCTTCAAATATCGCCCGGGCCGTACAGGGATTTTCGCTCCTCGATGTGCCCGTCATTGTTACGGAGCAATATCCAAAAGGCCTTGGGCCGACCGCGGAAGAGATCAAATATTCGCTTGCCGAAGGTTTTGAGCCGGTCGAGAAGACTGCGTTCAGCGCTTTTGGGGCCGCAGAAACACGGATAAAGCTTGAATCGCTTGAGCGTTTTCAAATAGTTCTGTGCGGCATTGAAACACATATTTGCGTGAATCAAACGGCCCACGACCTGCTTCATAACGGCTATCGTGTGCATCTGCTTACAGATTGCGTTGGATCGCGATTTGACCATGACAAGGCCGCCGGACTGGAAAAAATGCGTGCTTCCGGTGTTGTGCCGTCGAGCATCGAGATTGCGCTGTTTGAGATGATGGCCGACGCCAGGCATGAGAAGTTCAAGGAAATACAGCAGTTAATCAAATAAATGGACCTTTTATCCTCACTAAATCCCCAACAGGCAGAAGCGGTCAAGACCACTGAAGGGCCGCTGCTTATCCTGGCCGGAGCGGGATCGGGAAAAACGCGCGTTATCACGGTGCGCATTGCTTATCTGATCGCGGAAAAGCAGATCGTTCCCCACAATATTCTCGCCGTTACTTTTACAAACAAAGCGGCTGGGGAAATGCGGCAACGTGTCGAAAGCCTCTTGAAAGATCAGAAACTGAATTCATTTCCGCTGATCGCAACGTTTCACAGCCTTTGCGTCCGCATCCTGCGGCAGGACGTCGAGAGGCTTGATGAGGGTTATACGCGTTCATTCACGATCTATGACACGGATGATTCGCAGAAGGTCGTAAAAGCATGTCTGAAAGACCTCGGCCTGGATGAAAAGAAGATCGTGCCGCGTGCTGTGCGAAGCGTCATCAGCTCGGCAAAGAATCGCGGCGAAGATGTTGATCTGTTTGCTTCGTCTGTTGAGAGGACCGATGAGAAACAGGCTGCATACGCAAAGGTCTTTCAGCTTTATGAAGAACGGCTCCGCCGTGCAAACGCTCTGGATTTTGACGATCTGCTGATAAAAACGGTGAAGCTTCTTCGCATATCCGATGCGGTGCGGGAAAAATACAACGACCGGTATAAATACATTCTCGTTGACGAATATCAGGACACAAATTCGCTTCAGCTCGCGCTGATCACATACCTCACGGAAAAGCAGCAGAACATCTGCGTCGTTGGTGATGATGCGCAAAGCATTTACGGATTTCGTCAGGCGGATATCCGCAATATCCTCGAATTCGAACAGCAATTTCCGAATGCCAAAGTGATCTTGCTTGAACAGAATTACCGTTCCACGCAAACTATCCTTGACGCCGCGGACGCGATAATTGGGAACAACATCAATCAAAAGAAAAAGAAGCTCTGGACGCAAAATATGGGCGGCGAGCGTATTTTCTACTGTCAGGCGATGGACGGCGACGCCGAGGCACGGTTCGTCGCTTCGCGCATTGAGGACCACCGCCGGCGCGATGCGAGCAAGCGGATAGCGGTTCTATACCGGACCAATGCTCAATCCCGAACCTTCGAAGAGGCCCTGCGCAGGCTGCGGATCGAATACAACATTGTCGGCGGCTTCTCATTCTACGAACGTGCCGAGGTCAAGGATATTGTCGCCTATTTGAAATTGGCGCTGAACCCGGCGGACGATATCGCATTGCTGCGTGCGATCAACACTCCGCCTCGCGGAATAGGGAAGTCATCTCTTGATGAGATACAGGCGATCGCACTGCGGCATCAGAGCTCTCTTTGGGAGGCAATAAACAAGATCGCCGATGGGCAGGAAGGTGCAGTTACACCGCGTGCGAAAAACGCGATCTCAGGATTTAGGAATACGATCGAAAAGCTAGGAAACAAGGCCGAGGCCTTTTCGGGATCTGACAAGCCGGTATCGGAAACTGTGATTGCCGCTATCGACGACAGCGGTTACTCGCAGATGCTGCGGACGGAAAATACCGATGAGTCCGAAGGAAGGCTTGAAAATCTTGAAGAGCTTGTAAACGCCGCCGTTGATTACGATAAGAACCCGGAGGGCGGTCTTCGCGAGTTTATCGACCACGCTGCGCTGACCAGCGATACTGACAAGATCGACAGCAACGCCGGCGTTACGCTAATGACCGTACACTCGGCAAAAGGCCTGGAATTTCCTGTCGTCTTTATCGTTGGGCTTGAGGACGGTATTTTCCCGCATTCGCGCAGCGTGAATGATCCAAAGGAACTTGAGGAAGAGCGGCGTCTTGCCTATGTCGCGGTCACGAGGGCTGAGGAATTGCTTTATGTAACGCACTCAATGCGGCGGCGCGTTTACGGTGAAGAGATGACCGCTGAGCCGTCGCAATTTCTGAATGAACTACCGCTTGAGTTGATCGAAGACCTTTCACGCGGCCCATCGTGGCTTTCCTATGCACGAGGTTACGGCAAGACGACAACCGCCCGCACGGCCGCCCCGCGGGCCAACATTCCCGCACCCGCAAAACCGCGAAATACATACGCGGGAAAGACATACAACAGCGCAGATGCTGTTACTGAGTTTTTTCGCAAAAAGGACGGCGGGCCCGCTCAGCATAGAGAGGCTGGTGACAAACCGCTCGCCGGGTTCGACAAGCTTCGGGCCCAGGCATCGGAGATCGGAAGTGAACGGCGAGTCGAGCTTGACGATGACCAGGCGTTCGGGCCGGGTTCACACGTTCGCCATGGCAAGTATGGCAAAGGCCTCGTTCTCCGCCGCGAAGGGATCGGCGATAATGTAAAACTGACCATTAGCTTTCCGGGTTTCGGGATGAAAAAATTGATCCAAAAATTTGCCAATTTGGAAAAGGCCTAGGAGCTATACGCAAATATATATTTTGGAAAGCTTATCCTGACGTGGCGAACGATTGCCCCGCAAATTCTATCTTGCAAAGCGTCCTATAGAGCGGACGGAGAAACGAATAAATGAAAGATCATTTCCAATCCATCACGGCGGTGTTTATCATCCTTTTTGTCGGCTTGGCCTGTAGCCTGATTCGTGGCGGCAGCGACGAATCCGGATCGAATAGCTCGAATAAAACCCTTACAGATAAAGCCGTCGATAAGACAGTTGGCCGTGCGAACACAGGCGTACCGGAATGCGATCAGGCACTCGACATGATCGAGGCCGAGCTGAACAACCCGGACGATAATTTTGTCGTCAAGGCTGCAAAGGCGACGGTCCTGAATCGGATCAAGGACAGTATTCGGGAGAGTTTGGAAAAGAATCCAGACGATAAGGTCGAGCTTACAAAGACCTGCAAAGAGTTTAAGCTCCAACTGGATAAGTTCAAGGCCGAGGAACAACAAAAGAAATGATCGAAGATCGGTCGCCGATCAAACACTCATCACTTCGTGTACTTTATTTTTGGCAAGCTCGTCGATCTTGGCGATATGGGCGTTTGTGAGTTTCTGGATATCATCGAGGCTGCGGCGTTCATCGTCTTCGGATATTTCTTTATCCTTTAGCGACTTTTTGAGCACATCGTTGGATGCGTGCCGAATGTTTCGCACGGCAACCCTGTGCTCTTCAGCGATCTCATGGATCTGCTTCGCAAACTGTTTGCGGCGTTCTTCATTCAGAGCAGGGATGCCGAGCCGGATGATCTTTCCGTCATTCGACGGGTTCAATCCGAGATTCGCGGCCATGATGGCCTTTTCGATAGGGCCAAGTTGCGTTGCATCCCACGGCTGAACGGTCAGAAGCTGCGGCTCCGGTACGGCGACTGACGCCATTTGATTCAAAGGCGTCGGCGTGCCGTAATAATCGACCATTACGGCATCAAGCATTCCCACGTTGGCACGGCCTGTGCGGACGTTCCCCAGCTTTCTCTTGAAATCGTCGATCACGGCTTCCATTTTGGGCTTGGCCGCTCCTGTTACAGTTTCTACGCTCATATACTGATGACAGGATGTCAGCCTGTCGCTCGCATTTACGCCGCCGTTGCGTTTCCGGTGACGGAAACCAGTGTTCCAATATTCAGATCACCCTTGACTGCCTTGATGATATTGCCCGATTCGGTCATGTTGAAGACAAGGATCGGCAAGTTGTTGTCCATACAAAGTGAGATCGCCGATGCGTCCATCACCTTAAGCTGCTTTTCAAGTACTTCCTGGTACGAGATCTTTTCAAAGCGTACGGCCGTCGGATCTTTCATTGGGTCCGCCGAATAAACGCCATCCACCTTGGTCGCCTTCAGGATCACATCAGCCCCGATCTCGCACGCCCGCAGGGCCGCCGCCGAATCGGTCGTAAAATACGGGTTTCCAGTGCCGGCCGCAAAAATAACGACGCGCATTTTTTCCAAATGGCGGATCGCGCGGCGCCGGATAAAAGGTTCAGCGAGCTGCGGGATGTCGATCGCGGACATTACGCGCGTGTATACATCCTGCTTTTCAAGGGCGTCCTGCATTACAACGGCATTCATCACCGTTGCCAGCATTCCGATGTAATCGGCGGCCCCGCGGTCCATGTTTCCGGCCGATTTCGATACCCCGCGGAAGATATTTCCGCCGCCGACAACGATCGCGACCTCAACGCCAAGATCGTGGACCGCCTTGATCTCTCGTGCTACCGATTCGGCGACGGCTGTATCAATGCCGTAATTCTGCGAGCCCATCAGGGCCTCGCCGGAAAGCTTTAGCAGAATGCGCTTGTACATAAGCCGGACCTCGGACTTCAGTCCGCAAACGGACGCGGACTTAAGTCCGCGATCCGCCTAACCTACCATTGACGCCACTTCCGCGGCGAAATCGTCGGTCTTCTTTTCGATCCCTTCACCCATTTTGTAGCGGGTGAATCGCCGGATAGAAATGTTTTCCTTGATCGAGGCGATCTTTTCCGTTACAAGCTCGCCGATCGTTTTGCTCGGGTCCTTAACGAATGGTTGATCGACAAGAACGTTGTCCTCATAGAACTTGTTAAGCCGTCCTTCAATGATCTTGTTCAGGACTTCGTTGGGCTTGCCGGCGTTCTTCGGATCGTTTTTCAGCTGCTCCAGAAGTATCTCGCGTTCCTTGTCCAATTCGGAAGCCGGAACCTCTTCGCGAGACGCAAAACGCGGATCTGCGGCCGCTACGTGCATTGCAACGTCTTTGACCAGTTGCTGAAACTCTTCGCCGCGGGCGACGAAGTCGCTTTCGCAGTTTATCTCAACCAGCACACCGACCTTGCCGCCCATGTGAATGTATGAGCCAACAACGCCCTCAGCCGTAACACGGCCGGCCTTTTTGCCGGCGGTAGCCATTCCTTTTTTCCTAAGTATCTCGATCGCCGCGTTCTCGTCGCCTTTTGCTTCGACAAGTGCATTCTTGCAATCGATCATTCCTGCTCCGGTCTTTTCGCGGAGTGATTTAACTGATCCTGCTGTTATCTCTGCCATTATATTGCTCCGATATTAATGTACGGCCTCGCTATTTGCGGGCCGCAACAGGCTGAGAGCCTGTTGTAGTTCTATCAAAAAACGTAGCCAATTCGTTCAATAACGGAAACGGCTACGCTTTCAAATTGAAAAGATCTTTAGCTTGCGGTTGCTTCCGTAACGTCTTCTGTTTTCTGTGCCGCCACCTCTTCGGGCGTATCAGCCGCGAGCGGTCTTTCCGGGACTATCTCCTTGTCCGATTCGGTCATTACTTCCGGTTCAGGATGAGTTCCTTCGGCGGTCGCAAATGACTTGTCAGCGACCTGTACATCAGG
>CAUJFK010000297.1 GCA_963169175.1 Acidobacteriota bacterium
CCGTTGGCACCGGTTGATATTGACCCCGCAGCCATCGGTCCTTGGCCAGCAATAGGCTCTTGGCATTCAACAAATTTACGATCGATAGTTTTGAAACTTCAGTTATGCAAAACACGACTATTTCCGATATCTACGAAGCGAATGCATCGATCAGGGCAAAGTTGAGGCAAACGCTTGCTTCCATCACTGACCAGCAGGCCAAAGTCCGGCCCGACGGCGAAAACTGGTCGATCTCCGAGGTCGCCGAGCATGTTTCGATGGTCGGCAGCGGCCTGTATCGAATATGTGCAAAGCTTCTTTCAAAGGTGGAAGCTGCGGGATACCCTTCGGACGGGACCGTCGATATGACGACATTTTCGGCCAAGATCAGTGAGATCGCGGAAGTAAAACTGGAAGCCCCCGACATGGTCCGGCCGACTGGCACAAAGTCGATAGCGGAATCGCTTTCTTCGCTTGAAGAAACGGAAAACTCGCTTCGCTCCCTTCGGCCGATCTTTGAGAAGTACGACACAAATAAGCCGAAGTTTTCCCATCCATACCTCGGCGATATGTCCGCCGCCGAATGGCTTGCGATGTATGGCCTGCACGAAGGCCGGCACCTTAGGCAGATCAAGAATATCCTCGAGAAAATGGGTTAGGCAGTTCCTCAGCCGCTTGCCCGGCATCTAGTCAGATCGAAGGTTAATCGATGGTTTCCGCCTCGTTCGCACGCTCGGAATATGATAATCTTTCCGTTCGCGATCTATAAATATCATTGAACCATATCGCTGTATTCAGTTATGGATAAATTTTTGATCAGGGGCGGCCGGGCACTTAAAGGACGAGTAGAGATCAGCGGCGCAAAGAATTCGGCCCTTCCATGCCTTGCGGCCGCCTTGCTTACCGATGAGACCGTCATCCTGCACAATGTTCCTTATGTTAAGGACTTGATCACCCAGCGACGCCTGCTTGAAGACCTCGGAGCCACGGTCCTAACGCCCGAATTGCGGACTCACAAGATAACCGCCAGGAATATTGCCACCTTTGAAGCCCCGTATGAGCTTGTTAAAACCATGCGTGCCAGCGTTTTGGCGCTCGGCCCACTGCTTGCCCGGTTCGGACAGGCACGCGTGAGCATGCCGGGCGGTTGTGCGATCGGCACACGGCCGATCGACCTTCATCTAAAAGCTTTCGAACAATTGGGCGCCGTGATCGAGCTTGAATCCGGCGATGTCGTGGCCCGGGCGCCGAAAGGACGACTTGTCGGCGCGGATGTAGGATTTGAGAAAGTGACCGTGACCGGGACCGAGAACGTAATGATGGCTTCATCTCTGGCTTCAGGTCGAACAATTATCCGAAATGCTGCCCGCGAGCCGGAGATCGAAGACCTGGCCGAATTGATGAACCGCATGGGTGCACGGATAAAAGGGGCGGGTACGGATACTATCGAGATCGACGGCGTCGACGCAATGAGCGGTGCCGAGCATACGATCATACCCGACCGCATCGAAACCGGAACATTTATTGTTGCCGCCGCCATAACCGGCGGCGAAGTGGAAATAACCCGCTGCGATCCCACACATCTTCGTGCCGCGATTGGAAAATTGGGCGAAGCAGGTGTTGAGATCGACGAACTGAATCAAAGCACTTTGTCCGTCCGCCGCTCAGCTTCGGGCCTTAAAGCAAAAGATGTTATCACTGAGCCGCATCCGCTTTTTCCGACCGATATGCAGGCGCAGTATATGGCGCTGATGACACAGGCCGAAGGTAATTCCGTAATACAGGAGACCATCTTCGAAAATCGCTTCATGCACGCTTCGGAACTGACTCGAATGGGGGCAAATATCTCGATCCACGGGAATGAAGCGACCGTTCACGGCCCGACGCCGCTTTCGGGAGCACGCGTGCTGGCATCCGATCTGCGGGCATCGGCATCTTTGGTACTGGCAGCCCTGTGCGCGAACGGCGAAACGCTTATCGATCGTGTTTATCACATCGACCGCGGATATGAGACGATCGTTCGAAAGCTGTGGGCGTTGGGTGCGGACATCGAACGCATCACCGATCACGAGGCATCTGCGGCGGAAGCCGTACAGAGCGTGTGATCCGCGTTCTCAGCAAAAAGATCTAGTTATGAGTCAGCAAGATTGTCTATTTTGCAAGATAGTTGCCGGAGATATTCCGTCCGGCCGCGTGTTCGAAGATGAACGGTGCTATGCCTTTAACGATATTTCTCCTCAGGCCCCAACACATATTCTGATAGTGCCGCGGCAACACATCGATTCACTGGATAAGGCCGACGCGGCGGAAAGCGGCCTGCTTGGGCATTTACTGCTTATCAGCGCCGAGATCGCACGGGAGAAAGGCTTTGCAGAAGACGGTTACCGCGTAGTTGTCAATACAAATGCGGACGGCGGGCAAACGGTATTTCATCTGCATGTTCATCTGTTGGCAGGCCGCCCGTTCGTATTCCCGCCGGGGTGATCCGACGGTTATATATGTCAAAGTTTTTATTCCTTATCATTATCAGCCTTGCTGTGTTTTCGCTTGGAGCATGCTCAGGCAATACTCCTGACGCAAATAGCGTCCAGGTCGGAAACGGCGATATCGGTTCGCTGCCAATAGCTGATATTCCGTCTGAATTCGTTACGGCCCCGGACGCATTGACGGCCGGAAATCGCCTTTTTGACGCAGGCGAGACCGAACGAGCGATCGATGCCTATTATCAGGCCGTGAAGATGGACCCTGACCTTGCCGAAGCCTGGTTCAAACTCGGCGTAGCTTATGCTCTGGTCGAATCGGAGATCGGCCAGTCTGACCAGGTAGCCATAGATTCAACGCCGGAAGCGACATCAAAAAAGGCCCAGGAAAAGAAAAAGAACTCTGAAAAGGCATTTGAGAGTGCAGCCGCTGCGTATAAGCGGCTTCTTGAGAAGAACCCGGACGACGATAACGCACATTTTTATCTCGGGTTGACGTACAACAAATTGAACGAAGACGAGGATGCCGCAAAGTCGCTGCGCGAAGCGGTCAAGCTCAAGCCTGAGAATGCTGAGTATCAGACTGAGCTTGGGTCGATCTACATAAAACTCGCAAAATATTACGAAGCCGTGACCGCGTTAAAGAAAGCCATTGAACTGGACCCGGAGAACCTGAAGGCCCAGGACCTGCTTGAGGATGCTGAGGCCGGAAAGAAGCGGATCGAATTTGTCCCGCCGAAGAAGGATGAGGACAAGGGAAATTCGAACAGCAATGCTAACAGCGACGCGAACGGGGCCTCAGACAACAAACCACCCGCAGCCAACACGAATACGCCGGGAAGGCCGCCCGCAAAACCGGTCAAAACGCCGCCGACACCAGCACGAACACCAAAACCATAATTTGCATCAAAATAACACATGGACTACCGCAAACAGTGTGTCAGCTTGACATCCAACGGCCATACGTATCAAATAATCCTCGTAGAGAATGTCTGAAAACGTTAACCAACTCCATTATAGGGGCAATTTCAAAGCGGATCAGGCGGATCGAACGATCAAGAGGGATCAGATCAGTAAGAATCCGCTTATCAAATCAGCTTGATTCGCATTCAAAATTGGCTTGTTGCCTTAGACTTTTAGGTTATCCTCTGCCAAATTATGAAGATCGATCTCGACACTTCGCCTGCGGTTACGCTTGAGCGCAAAGTGCGTATGCACGAGGTGCGCGAGGCGATAATCGACAGGCTCGCACGCGACCTGCCCACCGAGATCGATCTTGAACGATTTTTGAATGTGGTCGTGTCCGAGATCGGCAAGATGATCGGAGCGGACCGGTGCGATCTTCTTCAATTGAACGACGCGCAGGAATTGAAGATCAGCCATGAATGGCGCGCCGACGCGTCAGTACCTGAAAGCAAAGGCACCGTGATCCCATTCCCGGCCGAGCAGCTTCTTGAACGGTTCGATGTTTCGAAACCGATCAAGATCAACGACATTGCGCAGCATAAAGACCCGACACTGCGTTTTTTTGCAAAGGCGCTTGAGACCAGATCGCTGCTGATCGTCCCGATCACACTGACCGGCCAGGTGATCGCCCTCCTGGGGCTGCACGATACGCACCGGGCACGCGAGTGGGACGACGAGGACATCGCGTTTCTCCAATCGACGGCGCGGCAGCTCGCGATCGGCTACCGCTACACAAGCATTTTTGTTGCCCAGCAAAAGGATGCGAAGCGGACAAAGGCGTTGCTTGAGATCGCGAACAGGCTAAATTCACATTCTAATTTCAGCGATGTGGCGGACGGCGTGCTCGAACGCGCGATCGAGCTTGTCGGGGCCGATTACAGCGCTCTCGGTGTCCTCGATGAAACGGGCAAACGTATTTCGCTCGTCACGTTCAAATCGGCCGAAGGCGTGAAGCCTTCGCGTGTGCTCAAGTTGGTCGAGCAGCACGGAAAGTCGATGAAGGTCGACACATTCAGCGCGATCGCCGATATGATGCGCGAAGGCCGGACGATCCACGTTAATGATTCGCAGCTGCCGCTTGCGATTCGGCTTATCTTTAAAACACAATTGGGCGCGAAATCCGCGCTGGTCGCTCCGGTCCGCGTTGGAGGCCAGGTATTCGGCCTGCTCGGGTTTGTATGGGGAAAGCAGAGCGAGTTTGCGAACCACGACATTGCGTTGGTTGACGGCATCGCCGACCAGATCGGCACGGCGCTTGAGCGCGACCAGCTATCGGCGGAGGTGATGCGGCTCAAGAGCGAACTTTTTCAGCGAAGCAGCGAGATAATAGGCCAGGCGCCATCGATTCGCCGTGCGATCGAACTTGCCCTGAATGTCGCC
>CAUJFK010000298.1 GCA_963169175.1 Acidobacteriota bacterium
GACCGGCGCCATATCCTGACGGTCAACTATATTTACGAGTTGCCGTGGTTCTCAAAACGCCATGATTTTGTTGGCAATGTCCTTGGCGGTTGGCAGGTATCTGGTATCGTTACGTATCAGACTGGGCTTCCGTTTACGGTAACCTACGGGTCATTTGATCCGGCGGGAATCGGATTCCTGGGAGCCTCGCCGGCGGGCGGACGCGCCTATGCTTTGAGCAACCCAAATGAGGGCGGTGCCCAGACACAGCAGCAGTGGTTTAACACCGCAGCATTTATGGGCACACCGGCGCCGACCAGCTTTGAGGGTATTCCCGGGACCGCGGCGCGCGGGCTTGTAAATGGGCCGCCGACCTTCAGGACAGACCTGACGCTGAGCAAGAATATTCGGTTTACCGAATCAATGAGCCTTCAGCTTAGAGCCGAGGCATTCAACGTGTTCAATCGGACAAACTTTACCGGATTCGGAACGGCCGCTTCAACGCCGTCCACATTCGGTGTCGTTAACGGAACACGTGATCCGCGGGTATTGCAGTTCGGCATTAAGTTCTACTTCTAAGCCGGACCGCTTGTTTTGATTGGCCCGCGTTTCCGGATGGGAATGCGGGCTTTTTGTTTGTTAGAATTTTGAATATGAAGCGAACGATCCTCAAGAACTCTCATTTCATGTACGGTGGCGTCCGCGAAAATGTTGTCGTAGAAGAAGGGCGGATAGCTGAATTCCACGATCGAACCGCCGTAATAGATGGAGAGAGCTTTGATGCGGTCGGAAGCCTCATTTTTCCCGGCTTTATCGACGTTCACACGCACGGGGCGATCGGTGTTGACGTGAATGCGGCATCTGCTGATGAGTTGATGAAGGTCGCCGCGTTTCTTGCCCGTAATGGCGTGACGGCGTGGGTGCCGACGCTGGTGCCGGATTCGGATGAGAATTATCGCCGCGTGATCGGCGAGATCGATCGGCTGATGGAGATGCAGGAGGGAAGGCCGGTTGCTCAGGCCGTCGGGGTGCATTACGAAGGCGTCTTTGCCAACGAGAAGATGTGCGGTGCCCTTCGGCCAGAATACTTTAAAAAATATACGGGCGGCGAGCTTGCCGAACTTCCACGGTTAAAGTCGGGCGTTCATATGATGACCTTTGCCCCGGAGGTTGAGGGCGGTATTGAGCTGGCTGCGGAATTTGTGCGACAGGGGTGGATCGCCTCGATCGGGCATACGCGGGCCGATACGGAAACGCTTGACAAGGCATTCACCGCCGGAGCGCGGCATATGACGCATTTCTTTAATGCGATGACCGGAATTCATCACCGCGATATCGGCGTTGCGGGCTGGGGATTGAAGACTGAGCCTGTGACATTCGACATCATTGCGGACGGCGTACATATTCACCCGGAAATGTTGGAACTGGTTTGCCGGGCAAAGACGCCAGGCAAGGTAACTCTCATCAGCGACTCGGTAGCTCCGGCCGGGTTGGGTGACGGAGAATTCGAGGCCTGGGGCGAGAAGATAGTGGTCGAGGGCGGGCGAACGCGCAATGAACGCGGCAGTATCGCCGGTTCTGTGATCACGATGCACGATGCGTTTGTTAGAATGCGCTCGCTTGGGTTTTCGGAATCGGAAGTTGCGCAAATGGTATCGTCAAATCCGGCAAAGCTGCTCGGCCTGGAAGATTCACGTGGCTCCATCGAGGCCGGAAAACGTGCGGACCTGGTTGGAGTTTCAGACGATGGAGCGATCAAGTTCGTTATGATCGGTGGAGAGTTTGTCGACCTGGGCTGATCGATCGTCAACACCGCTTGGTCAACCCTTGCTTACCTAGATCATCTTTGAGCGGGACTTCACCTCCCAGAATTCCATTTTGTGTAAAGAATTGTAAAACACAGTATTTCCGCGAATTTTTAGCGTAGAATGTGGTCAGTGATGAACAAGGTCCTGATCATTGATGACGACGAAGAGCTTTGCGATCTCGTGTCGGAATATCTGACGGTTGAGGGGTTCGAAACCCAGTGCGTTCACGACGGCGAAACCGGTCTCAAGAGCGCCGGGTCGGGGGCTTACGATCTTGCGATCCTTGACGTAATGCTTCCGAAAATGAACGGCTTTGACGTGCTGCGGAACCTGCGCGAAAGCTCGGACGTTCCTGTTCTGATGCTGACCGCACGCGGTGACGATACAGAGCGGATCGCCGGGCTTGAAACGGGTGCGGACGATTATCTGCCAAAACCGTTCAACCCGCGCGAACTTGTAGCACGCCTTCGGGCTATCCTGCGAAGGGCATCGCCGGACGAGAACGAAGATCTGCCTGAAAAACTGCAGGTTGGCGATCTGGAGATCTCTTCCTCAGCCCGTTCGGCCAAACTGAACGGTGATGAGGTAATACTGACATCTGTCGAATTTGACCTGCTCCTCGCTCTTGTCCGCGAGGCAGGGAAGATCGTTAAAAAGGAAGACCTGAGCGAGTCCGTTCTTGAGCGAAGCCTGTCGCCGTATGACCGCAGTTTGGACATGCATATCAGCAACCTGCGAAAAAAACTTGGGCTTCGCGCCAACGGCGGCGAAAGAATTAAGACCGTAAGGTCGGTCGGATACATCTATACGGTGGAATGAATCTTTTTGTCAAAATTTTTCTCTGGTTTCTAGCGGCCATCGTTTTGTTGGTCTGCGTAATTGTGTTTCTGAACTGGACGGTGCAGACCGAACCGGTGGTCAGCCGCTGGCGGGTCTCGATGCAGTATCAGACTACCGTATACACCGAAACAGCCGGCCAATTGTATGCCTTGGGCGGCGAGAAAGAGGTTGGGGAATTCCTCGGCCGGCTTCGCGATTCTGACAGGATAAGCGAGGTTGACCTGATCGGGGTAAACGGCCGTTCGTGGCTGTCCGAAGGCGTCAGCGCGAACAGTTATCCTGACCTGATGGCCGCGGCCTTGGCGAGCAATACGGTCGAGATCCAAACACACAATGAATCCGCGCTTTCTGCCAGGCAGATAACTTTGGCGGACGGGAATAAGTACGTCTTTATCCTGCGGTGGGAGCGCCCGCGGATGACGCCGTTCTTTGGTGATCCGCCGATGAAATATTTCCGCTACGCGGGCCTGCTCATGACGGCATTACTGCTTTGCTGGGCGCTGGCGCGATATCTTGCTTCGCCGATCGGCAAGTTGCGTAAGGCGACGCAGAAATTAGCGGATGGCGACCTTTCAGCTCGCGTCGGCAACCAGATCGGTAATCGCCACGATGAGCTTTCGGCCCTGGCGAAGGACTTTGACGTAATGGCCGAACGGATCGAATCGTTGATCACTTCGCAGCAGCGATTGTCTCGGGATGTTTCACATGAATTGCGGTCGCCGCTGGCTCGAATGAACGTCGCCCTTGAAATAGCAAAACAGAAAATGAACGGCGATTCGCTTCCACTTTTTGCCCGGCTTGAGACAGAATCACAGCGGCTGAACGATATGATCTCGCGGCTCCTGACACTGTCAAAGCTCGAAACGGGCTTGCAGGATTTTGAGCAGCACGAGCTTAACCTGCGTTCGCTTGTGGAGCAGGTCGTGTCGGACGCGGACTTTGAGGCGGGTGCGAAAGGGAAGTCGGTAAAGATAACCACGGCGACGGACTGCCGGGTAGTTGGCAGCGACAACCTGCTTCGGAGCGCCGTGGACAATATCCTGCGGAATGCTGTGCGATATACACGGGAAGGGACAGCGGTCGAGGTGTCGCTAACGAACAGTGACGGACATGCGACCTTACGGGTCGTTGACCACGGAAGCGGCGTGCCCGATGCGGAGTTGAGCAATCTTTTTCGTCCGTTCTATCGAGTGGGCGAGGCGCGCGACCGAGGTTCGGGCGGCACCGGCCTGGGCCTTGCGATCGCCGAGCAGGCAGTCAAACTGCATAACGGTACGATCGTCGCAAAGAATATCGGCGACGGACTGGAAGTCGAAATTCGCTTGAATTGTGTTGCTCCGTAACGACGAAGCCGTCCGTGTTTTTCCCTCTTTTCGTGATTTTCGTGTCTTGATTCGAGCTTTTCGTGGTAATGGGAGAGAATCCCGACCACGAAATTCACAAAACAACGACACGAAAATCACGAAAAGGGACAAGAATCAGCCGGTTTAGAGCCTATCTTTCCGTGCGGCCGCGAATGAGCGGATCGACAGGATGATGAACACCACGCATATGATCGCGGTCGCGGTTTGCGACAGCACTGCCGCCGACATCGTCAGCTCGCTCAACTTTGAGATAAGCCGCCCCGCAGTCGCGATAAAACCGAGAAGTGCGATCACGACAGCGACATGCATCAAATGCTTTCGCCAACCGTCCTTGATCCCAGCAATAACACCAAGCAGAGCAAGCGGAATTCCGATGAATGCCGGTATTAGCGCCGTCACACTGCCATGGCCGGTTGATGTCCCATGAATGTAACCGGCCAGGCCAACAAGGATCAGCAAGATCCCGCAAACGATCGATAAAGTTGACATGATCTATTTGTTCTTAACTATCGGCAGCACGATCGCCGATGCATTTCGTCCGCCGAAATAAACCCTCTCAGACGCCTTTTGGAAATCCGCCGTCGTACCCTGCTGGTAATTCTCAAGATATTTCTGCGGGTTCCGGGCGACGAGCGGGAACCATGAGCTTTGGATCTGGACCATTATTCGATGGCCTTTTTTGAACGTGTGGGCAACACCCGGCATCGTAAACGCAAGCTTCGACACCGTATTCGGCTTTAGCGGTTCGCCTTTTTCAAAGCCGTTTCGAAACCTCGCCGGCATTGGTTCGCCGCGAAGCAGCATTTGATATCCACCGGGCTGGAACACGGCGCTTGCGTAGCTTTCGGGCGGCTTTATTCGCTCCGGCTGACCGTTCGGAAGATTCCTGCCGGTCGTTGGAAATTGGTAGTCGTCCGGGAAAACATCGATAAGCTTTACGACGAAGTCCGAG
Organism: Acidobacteriota bacterium; assembly: GCA_963169175.1. Classification (GTDB taxonomy): domain Bacteria; phylum Acidobacteriota; class Blastocatellia; order Pyrinomonadales; family Pyrinomonadaceae; genus OLB17. The sequence continues at coordinate 4,944 of CAUJFK010000298.1, forward strand.
TCGGTGCCCGTGGACGAAATAAAAAGGCTTGGTTTTATTTCGCCGGCGACGGTCACGTCTTCGGCAAGCGGTTCGGTTTGATATACCAGTACATCGGGCCGGTTTGAGACGAAGCGCTGGTCTTCGGTCATAAACTCGCGCGGATAATTCGCCGTGACCTTTTGCGTGTAAGGTACCGGATTCCACGGATCGGAAACATATTCATCAAATCCGCCGCTGCCCGTCGGCATCGTGAACGAGAGGCCGCCGTCGGGTGTCATATACAACGCGGTATCGGTCCCGCCCGTCGGTTCGTATTTATCGAACGATCGCCATTCATACGAGCCGGTGTCATAAAGATTGACTTCCTTTATCGCTGAAATATCGCCTTTGTCCTTCAGGAAATGATTAAAGAACGGTATCTCCAGCCTTGTTCGATAATAATCGCCCGTCTTTGAGCCGAAATAGGCCGTGCCGAGCCAATCGCCTTCGCGCCATGACCAGCCGCCGTGGTCCCACGGGCCGACAACAAGCACATTGAAAGTATTTGGATTAAGCCGCTCGATTGACTGATACGTGTGCAGGGCACCGTAAAGATCTTCATTGTCGTACCAGCCGCCAACGGTCATCGTCGCACAGCCGATGTTCTTAAGTTTTGGAAGGATGTTGCGGTCCTTCCAATATTGATCGTAGTTC
>CAUJFK010000299.1 GCA_963169175.1 Acidobacteriota bacterium
CATACAGCGTTGATGTGCCAAGGCAGATCTTGAACCCGTTATGGTCCGGCGGGTTGTGCGAGCCTGTTATCATCACACCGCCGTCAACACCTTTTGTAAATACCGTATGATAAAGCACGGGCGTCGGCACACGGCCGATAAGTGTGACATCAAGGCCGCTCAGGTTAAAGCCTTTCGTCAGCGAGCGGCAAAACCGAGGCGAACTTTCCCGGGCGTCGTACCCGATCGCAATTCGCCGCGCGGCGTTTTGATTGAAGAATGTCCCGATCGCGCGCCCCAAAACGGCAACGGCCGCATCATCCAATTGCGGCCCGACGATGCCCCGGATGTCATATTCGCGGAAGATGTGTGTATCCATAAGTTCTGATTTCAATGAGCTTAGATACTAGCGAGTTTGGCGTAATTTTGCCAGCTTTGCGCTAAAGCAGAAGACTCACCATAGAGGGCACAGAGAGAAGGCACAGAGCACACAAAGGAATACCGTGAATCATCCAGCCTTGATTCACGGTCGGTAAGGCGTTTAGCTTCTCGTTTCTGTAATTGATATACTTTCCAATTGCCCAAATAGGGCAACAGGCCGCAGGTGCGGTGCATCGAAAGCTTAAGGTCCGGCGCGGTTCGCTTCGCCACATTTCCGCTTCCGTATGAATAAGATCGCTCGAATTCTAATCTTTCTTTCTGTCTCTACACTGTTCGCCGGCTCGTTGGCGGCGCAAACGGCTACGCCTACACCGCCGACCGGTAACGAGCAGATCAAGACGTTCGAGGTACGGCTGCCGGTCACCGTTCTGCTGAAAAAAGAACTCGTTTCGGGCCTGCAGCCGAGCGATTTTCAAATCCTTGAGGATGGCGTTCCGCAGGAAATAACATCATTCACGACGGACAAGAAGAATCCGCCGGTGTTTGTTGGCGTCTTGATGGACACATCGCCTTCGACCGCGGGCAAGCTGGCTTTTTCAAAGGAAGCTGCCAAGAACTTTCTTTACACAGTTTTGCAGCTGCGAAAGGACAAAGCGGCCTTTATGACCTTTGATCACCAGATCAATCTGCTTACGGATTTTACCGACAAGACAGACGTTCTGGACAAAGCGGTAGATGGCGTAAAAAAGACCGGTTCGCAGACGGCGCTTTATGATGCGGTTTGGCAGTTTGCCGATGAAAAGCTGCGTAACGTGCCCGGCCGCCGCGTGATCGTGCTGATCACCGACGGCGACGATACATTTAGCCGTGCCGACCTGAATGACGCGATCGACATTGCCCAGCGGACCGAAACGACAATTTTTGGAATTTCGACAAAGGCAGGCTTTCTTGGATCGGTCCCGGGTGTCGAGGCTGGTACGGTCAAGGACAAGGGCGACAAATTCCTTACCGAATTGTGCGAGCAAACGGGTGGCGAGGCTTTTTTTACAGGCGATATGATCGCGCTCGAACGGGCATTCAAGAAGATATCCGAAGAGCTCAAGTCGCAATACATTCTTACCTACCGTCCCGCAAATCAAAACTATGACGGGCGGATGCGAAAGATCGAAGTTCGGTTTACTGACAGGGAAAAGACCGACAAGTACAAGATACGTACAAAGACTAGCTATCGAGCGATCAAGGACAGTTTGAAATAGGCGGCCTAATACCGCCGGGTGTGAAAATGATTGGAATTAGAAATTTGCTGATCATCGCGACGATCTTGCTGGCGGCTGGCATTGTATTTTTTGCTTCGGAACAAACCGGAGCACAAACAACAGCTTCGCCTGCTCAGACACAGCCGACGCCAACTCCGACGATCGAGGAAGCCGAGGGCGTGATAAAGGTTGAGACCGAAGCAGTGAACGTGCTATTCACCGCGCAGGACAAGGACCGCCGCCTGCTGCTAACGCTTAAACCAGAAGATGTCCGCATTTTTGAGAACGGCCAGGCACAGGAGATCACAGCCTTTGCCAAGCGTGTAGATCTTCCACTCAGTCTTGCCATATTGATCGACACCAGCGTGTCGCAACAGCGGACGCTGCCTGAAGAAAAAGCGGCCGCCATATCGTTTGTCGAATCCGTTATCCGGCCGGCGAAAGATGAGGTTGCGGTGGTTTCGTTTACGGGCGAATCGACCCTTGAGCAGGGCATGACAAACAATACTACGCGTCTCCGCCGTGCCATCGACCGCGTCCAGTTCGTCCCGCCGTCAGGCTACATCGGCGGCGGTGTTGTGGCACCGGGAACGCCGCCGATCTCGGGCGGCAATCAATCGATCCAGGGCTCAACGGCGATCTGGGATTCCATCTGGGTAACGGCCGCGGAAGTGCTTGGGCCAGCACCCGAAAAAACGAGACGCGCGGTAATATTGCTCACCGATGGCGAGGATACATCAAGCCGCAAGAAGCTTGACGAAGCAGTCGATGCAGCACTCAAAGCTGAGGCGGTCGTTTATACCATCGGTATCGGCGATGATTTTTACGGCGGGGTCAATAAGGGCATTCTGAACAAGGTGTCGGAACGCACCGGCGGGCGGGCATTTTTTCCGCGAGACGAGCGGGAACTTCGCGATGCGTTCAAGCAGATCCAGGAAGAGATGCGTTCGCAGTACCTGATCGCCTACGAACCCACAAATCCCGAAAAAGACGGGTCATATCGCAAAATCGAGATCCAGCTTGTAAACCCTGATCTTGCAAAGCAAAAGATCAAGCTGACCCACAGGCAGGGTTATTTCGCAAAATCCGCACCGAAGAAATAGGCACCCGCTCAACCGTTTTGGCAAGCGAAGCTGTCCGAAAATTCTGAATTCGGATGCAAAAGCCCGCGCGTTAGAGGCCGTGTAAAACTGTCTTAAACTGCGGAGCCGTGGCACAATGTAGCCACGCGTGGAGCAAAGCGGAACCCGTGGTTAGGATGAGAACGAGACTCAAAGCCCGCGTAGTGGGAGACAGAGAGGCGTATAACATCTATTGCTTTCAAAAATTTAGCAAAAAGTCTGCCGCCCGTTACACGG
>CAUJFK010000300.1 GCA_963169175.1 Acidobacteriota bacterium
CGACCGGTATGTGGTACGTGCTCGGCACAACGGCGGGCTTTTACGGAGTGGAGTGGGGCACAGCGACAGATGTGCCGGCTCAGGGCGATTACGACGGCGACGGCAAGACCGACCCGGCAGTGTTCCGAAAGTCTGAAGGTACCTGGTATGTTCTTCGGTCGAATTCGGAAACCCTTGTTCGGCAGTTCGGGCAGGACGGTGACGTGCCGGTCACGGGCGATTATGACGGGGATGGCAATTACGATATCTCGGTGTTTCGCCCGTTGGACAACACCTGGTACGTGCGGCAGCAGGGCGGAGGTTATACTGCCCAGACGTTTGGCGGGCCGGGCGACAAGCCGATCCCGACCGCGTACTTGCCCCAATAGGAGTTGGATCGCATGAATTCCCGTCTGTGGGCCGTTTCACTTCGGATTGCCAATTCGGTACAATCACCGTTTGCGCCGACAGACCGCATTTATTCAATGGCCGGCGCACCTAAGACTTATGCTTCAAGCCGGCATCGTTGGATTGCCCAACGTAGGAAAATCGACGCTCTTTAATGCGCTTACCGCTCAGGAGGCCGCGCTGGCGGCCAATTATCCATTCGCTACGATCGAGCCGAATGTCGGTGTCGTCGCCGTTCCTGATGAACGCCTTGCGGTGCTTGAGAAAATGAACAAGGCCCAGAAGGTGGTTCCGGCAACTGTCGAATTCGTCGATATCGCGGGGCTTGTCCGCGGGGCTTCGAAAGGTGAAGGCCTGGGCAACCAGTTTCTGGCAAACATCCGCGAAACGCACGCCGTTATCCAGGTTGTCAGATGCTTTGAGGATGAGAATATCGTCCACGTCGAAGGTTCGGTCAACCCGGTCCGCGACATTGAAACTATCCAGATCGAACTCGCTCTTGCTGATCTTGCTTCTGCCGAAAAGCGTCGAGACAAAGCAATGCGTGCCGCGAAAGCCGGCGACAAAGATGCGAAACGCGAGATAGAGATACTCGATAAACTGCAACCGGTCCTTGAAGAAGGCCGCCCCGCACGCTCGGTCGATCTGGCCGACGAAGAAAAGTCCATCGTTAAGACATGGTTCTTTCTGACAACCAAACCGACCATCTATGCCGCGAATGTGGATGAGGCAACCCTTGCCGATCCGGCATCGAATCAGCATGTTCAGGCCGTGATGAAGCACGCCGAATCGGAAAACGCCGATGTTGTCCCGATATGCGCAAAGCTCGAAGCTGAACTTGTAGCACTTGACCCGGCAGAACGTGACGAATATCTAAAAGACCTTGGGCTAAGTTCGAGCGGCGTCGATAAGCTGATCAAGGCGGCATATCACATGCTTGGGTTGATGTCGTTCCTGACCGCTGGGGAAAAGGAAGTTCGCGCATGGACCATCCCGATCGGCACAAAGGCTCCGCAGGCCGCCGGTGAAATTCACACCGATATCGAACGCGGCTTCATTCGTGCTGAGATCGTTGGCTATGATGACCTGGTCGTGTGCGGATCAAGAAAGGCCGCAAGTGAGAAAGGCCTCGCGCGGCTCGAAGGCAAGGAATACGTGATGCGGGACGGCGATGTCGTCGATTTCCGGTTCAATGTCTAAGGGCGTCTCGCACAATTCGAAAGGCAAAAGTTGCTCAGCCATCGCTAGAGCCTTTCGTTGAAAAACCCTATTACCAATGCCCATGCATCTTCGGCAGCCTGTTTGTTATAGACCTCAGGGCGCGTGTTGTTGAAAAAAGCGTGATCGGCTTCGTATTTTACCGATGCCAACCGAAGTTCATACCGCTCGGCACAGTCCTCAAGAAACGCAACCTTTTCAGAGTTGATCCAGGCGTCTTTTGTACCGGAAATAAAAACGGTCGGTGTACGAAGTTTTTTCAGAACATCTTCGTCAGGAATATCGCCGTAGAAAGGCGCCGCCGCGCTAAAGCCTTCAATTTCGCATGCCGCCCGGAGCGCGAATGTGCCGCCCATGCAATAGCCGGTGATTCCGAAATGGCTTATGCCCAGCTCTTCTGACGCTGTTTTCACCGTGTTCCTGATGGTATCGATCCCATCCTCAATGGCGAGGGCGTGCATCATTTTTGACGCATCGTCTGCATTCGTCGCCACCTTCCCGCGGTAAAGATCAGGCGCGATCGCCGTAAATCCCTCTGCGGCATAGCGGCCGGCAATGTCCCTTATGTGATCGTTTACGCCCCACCATTCCTGTATCAGAATGATCGTCTTTTCGCCGCCATCATCCGGCCGGACGATATAGGCTGTGGTCGGGCCGTTGGCGGTTTCGAAATTCAACATTTCTGTTCGCATCGGTTTTGCTTCGCCTCCTGATGTTTAGCTATTTCGTTTCACTCAATGATAATGAATCACCCTTCGGTTTGGAAACGAAACTGCATTCCGATCAGAAAAATCGTACCGTGTAGCCAAACCTCACACCCCGGCCAATGTCGGGGGAGATGTCCTTGATAAAGGAAATGTGGTTGAAGTAAAGCCGATTCCCAAGGTTGAAGGCGTTGACCGTAATGATGTGGGCAAGATGTTTGGCTGGAATAATATATGAGCCTGAAATGTTAAACAGGCCATATCCCAGCGTTGGCGTTTCGTTCGTAAACACACGGTCCTGATCACCAACCGCGACAAATTCCGGCTTGACACTCAAATTTTGATAGTGAAGGTCCAGGCCCAACCGGCCGCGAAGTGGAGCGATACGGGGGAGCGGACGACCGTCCGCAAGTTTGGCGTTGACGTAGTCAAGGCCGGTGAGGACGTTGACGTACTGATTCAGCGTTAAATCAAGGCTTAGTTCCGTACCTGTAAAACGGCTGTCTGCCTGCAGATATTCACCGATCTCAAACCCACTATCCTTATCGATCTCGCCGGTCGGGGCAAGAAAGACAAAATCGTGGAAATGATAGTAGAAAAAGTTTGCTTCCGCCCTGATCCGTTTATTTTGCTGACGAAGCGAGAGGTCGATGCCGTTGCTGATCTCAGGACGCAGGTTCGGATCGCCGACTTCAAAGGTAAGCGTGCCGTCGTGCGAGCCGAAATTGTACAGCTCTTCAAGCGCCGGGGCCCGGTAGCCGTGCGAATAATTAGCAACGAACGCTCCGCCCTTCCACAGGTCGAAGCGAGCACCCGCGGCGCCGGAAAATCCAATAAAATCCCGATCGCGAAGGTTTGTGTTGACAGGGTTATATCGATTGTTCTCAACACGGGCACCGAACTGAAGTGAAACTCTCTCGAATTTGAGTTCCTGAAGCCCGAACGCCGAGAACGAATCCTGTTTGACGGGACCATCGATCAGTACTTCCTCGCCAACTGTAGAGTAGTTCCGCCTAAAGCCTTCAAAGCCGAATCTGCCGGTCAGGCTGCCGTATTTTTTCTGATCGAACATCGCCCGGTATGAATAGACCTTGTTGCGGAATGTCGTGCCGACATCGCCGTCGGCGATCTCCTGGTGCCGATAGTTGCTCAGGTCAACGGTAAGCTTCATTCCGGTAACGAACGATTTGAGGTCGTGGTAGCCAAAATTAAATTTGATGTTGTTCCGCCAGACGCGAAGACTTCTGTCTTCCGGCTCCGGTTCACGGAAATCGAACGGTATGCCATAGCGGCTTTGATAAAAAGTATAGGTCGTATTGAAGAATGCCTTTCGGGCAAAATATCCGCCGCCGACGCTGCCGGTGCCGCTGCGTGTGAATGTGTTCTGCACCGTTCCAAAATCGCCGCCCGCTGTGTAATCACTGGTCCGCTGGCCGCTGCCGTTTCCCCAAAATCCCCAATTCTTAATCCCGAATTCGGCGCCTCCTGAAACCGCCGCCTGGCTGCTGTTCGTGGCACCGATCGTCGAAAAATAGCCGCGAACGCCTGGGTGCGATTCTTCATCATGCCCGCTGATAGCGTTGACGACACCGCCAATGGCGTTGCTGCCATACAGGAGAGTTGCGGGCCCTTTGACAACCTCAATGCGTTCCACGGAAAGCGGATCGATCGGTTCGGAGTGATCACCGGACTGCGCGGCAAGCGAACCTGCGGAGATGCCATCGGATGCGACCTTTACCCGGTCACCGTCAAAACCGCGAATGACCGGCCGCGATGCTCCCGGCCCGGCCGACCGTTCGGAAACTCCCGATTGGCCTTCTAATACTTCGCCCAGTCCGACCGATGCACGCGTCATTATCTCGTTCGATTCGATAGAGCTGACCGTCGCAATAGCCTCAAACGTCGTCTGTTCAGCTCCGCTCGCCGTAACCGTGACCTGCTCAGTAATGCCCGATAGCTGCATCCGCAGATCAACGGTAATGGTCGATCCTTCAATGACCGTTACCGGTTTGGACGCGTCGGCAAAGCCTTCCTGATGCGCGAGAATGGTGAACCGGCCGGGCGGAATATTCTCGAAACGGTAAAGCCCGTCGTTATCCGTGACGGTCGAACGCTTCAACTGCACGATCTGTACCGATACCTCGTGCAGCACGGCGTTATCCGAACCAAACGTTACCTTTCCAACGATCGAGCCGCCCTGGGCGGCCGCGCAGATCGAGAAGAGAAAGATCAGACAAACAAATGCAATAGTTTTCATTGACAGATGAGGGCTACCAAGTAATTCCAAGTACACAGAAAACAGATAGTACGCACAAAACCGGTAAATGAGTTTCAGAATTTCGAAAGCATTTCGTTTGGGATCCTTTGAGGCCTTTGTGTCATCGCTTTGTGTTCTTCGTGTTGAAGTTCTGATTTCAACTGGCAATCTGTCCGCCATTGACACCGAACACGCGCCGAATCCACAATTCTAGTGCAATGAAGCGCCTTTACATTTTACGCCACGCAAAATCCAGTTGGGATGACGCATCGCTTGCCGACTTTGACCGTCCATTGAATGATCAGGGCGTGGGCGCGGCCGCTTTTATCGGTGAGTTGATCGCGGGCCGAGGCATGGAACCGGAATTGATCATCAGTTCACCAGCCAAACGGGCTGAACGAACGGCCGTGCTGGTAAAGGAAAACATCGGGTTTGACGTTTCGCTCACATACGACGAACGCGTTTATGAGGCCAGCCTGACGACACTTCTCAAGGTCATTTCGGAAATTCCGGCGGATGTCGATTCTGCACTCCTGATTGGGCACAATCCAGGCATGGAAGCGATCATTCGCTGCCTGACCGGAGAGATACAGCCGATGTCGACCGCTTCTCTTGCATCTATCAAGTTGGCAATTGGCCAGTGGGCCGCCGTCGATCAAGTTTCGGGAACCCTGGAGTTTGTCATCCGGCCAAAGGAGGAAATGGAAAGGGCAGCATTAGTGGATGGTAACAGATAATTTGGAAGTAGTTCTTGCCGACCTCTTCTTCTTTCGCGAACTTTGTGTCCTCCCTTGAGGCCTTTGTGTTAACGGTCATTTCTTAACACAAAGCTCACCAAGTTGAAGACACAAAGAGCACGAAAGTACTTGCGATTCAACTGTTACAGTCCACGAGATGCCTGAATTGTTTTTGCGAACTTAACGGCGAGAATCGGACCTTGACGCAAACCGGCGGATCAGATCCTCTGCGGCAGAATTAAGGCTCCTGTAACTCTCTGTTCAGTTTCCGTTAATGTACATGTCATAAACTCGCATTTTGCTGCTGCTTCATTTCCGGAAACTACCCGTATGCTGCCCAACATTCTTATCGTTGAAGATGACGCCGACATCGCCGAGAGCCTGCATTACAATTTCAAGCGCGAGGGCTTTCGCGCAACGATCGCGGAGTCCGGCGAAAAAGGCCTTCGACTTGCCCTTGATGAAAAAACGACGCCGTCGCTGATAATTCTCGATCTTATGCTGCCCGGGATGAGCGGTCTGGAATTGTGCCGGCGCCTCCGCCGTGAACAGCTCACAGAAAAAACACCGATCATTGTGCTGACGGCAAAGGCGGCCGAAAGCGAGCGGATATCGGGGCTGGATTCAGGCGCGGACGATTACGTCGTCAAGCCGTTTTCAGTGAAAGAGGTCATTGCCCGTGTGCGCGCTGTTTTGCGGCGGGCCGAGAAAGAAGAAACGGCCCATTATGAAGATGTCGGGTTGAGCGTGGATTTTAGGGATATGCGCGTCAAGTGCGGCGACACCGATGTCCGCTTGACACGCAAGGAATTTGCCCTGCTCGAACACCTAATCAAAAACATCGGCCGTGTCGCGACGCGGCAGCAGCTTCTCGATAATGTTTGGGGCCACAGCTATTTTGGCGACTCGCGAACACTCGATGTGCATATCCGGCGACTGCGGCAAAAGATGGGTGACTGTGCCCGGCAGATCGAAACAGTTGTCGGCGTAGGGTATAGATTTGTACGTCCGATTTGAGTCGTTGGATCTATTTTTGGGGAGGATCCTTTGTCTTCATCTTCGCTCGATATTCTCGGACGCCTTGTGGACGCAAACCGCGAAAGTGTGATCGTCGTCGACGGCACCAAACGCATTGTCGCTGCAAATCGTGCGGCGGAAACGGTCTTCGGGCGACAGTTCGGCTCGCTGCGTTCACATCTGCTCAGTGAGGTAGTTCGTGATCTTCAGCTTCACGAGGCATTCCGATGTGCTCTTGAAAAAAATGTATCTACCGAAGTAAAAATGGCCTTTGTCGGGAGCGGCGGCCTAAGCTTCGATATTTATGTCTCGCCGATCGATCTGGATGGGGTTCGCCATGCCGTTGGCGTCTTTTCCGACATAACCAAATTGGAACGGCTCGAAAAGGTCCGGCAGGAATTCCTCTCGAACATCTCACACGAACTTCGCACGCCTCTCACATCGATCCTCGCATTTGTTGAAACGCTCGAGGACGGCGCGATCGATGATAGTGAAAACAACCGCCGTTTCCTGGGCGTGATCCGGCGCAACGCCGAGCGAATGCACGAGCTGATCGCTGACATCCTTGAGCTCTCAATGATCGAATCAGGTAACGTCAGTATTCAGGCCCGGCCCGTACATCTGACCGGCCTTGTGGACGAGGTTTTCACATCTCTGTCATCAAAGGCCGAGGCACGCGAAGTCAAACTCATCAATCATGTCGAGCGTGAACTGAAAGCAGCAGCAGATCCTGTACGCGTTGAGCAAATGCTGACCAACCTGATCGACAACGCGATCAAGTTCAACCGTCGTGGCGGCAGCGTGACAGTGACCGCCGCCGCGTCCGCCGAAAAGGTGTCGATCTCCGTCACGGATACCGGCGAAGGCATCCTGCCCGATCATCTTCCCCGCCTGTTCGAACGCTTCTATCGCGCCGACCGCGGCCGGACCCGTGAGGTTGGCGGTACCGGCCTTGGGCTGGCAATTGTCAAACACCTTGCGCGGCTCCACGGCGGCGGCGTTTCGGTTGCCTCTACACCGGCCGTAGGAACGACGTTCACGATAGAACTACCTTTATAACAGGCACTTACGGCCGCGGAAAGTTCAGTTTCACCGCGCACTCAAACTGTGGTATAATAAACCCATATTCGACACGCACGTGCTTGTCCGTCGAACAGCCTCATACAGTATCGAGAAACCCCTAGTTGTCTTGGTTCTAAATGGAGATGTACGTATGGAACTGGTAAAGGGTCAAAAAGTATCTTATCCGAGCCAGGGGGTTTGTATGGTCGAGGGGGTGGAAAGTAAATTTATCGGCGAACTGTCGATAGAATTTTACTCCCTTCGGGTCCTGAACGATAATTCTGTCATCATGATCCCGACCGAAAACGCCCAAAATGTTGGCGTGCGGCCGGTGATCTCATCGATCCAGTGCAAGAAGCTGATCGCAAAGCTTTCGGCGGACTTTGATGAGATATCATGTGATTGGAAAACGCGTTCGCGCAATTTCACCGGGCAGCTTCAATCCGGCGACGTTTTCGAAGCTGCCGATGTGCTCAAAAAGCTTACCTTTCTAAGCCACGAAAAGAAGCTATCGTTCCGCGAACAGACACTGCTTGAAAAGGCTAAATTTCTGATCGTATCGGAGATCACTAATGCACAGGCAGCGGATGAGGAAAATCTACGCGCCGAGATAGAGCTGCTGATCGAATCAGCCTGTAAAAAACATCAACGCTTGCAGCCGCGTGTAATGTCCGCCTCGGTGCATTGAGGTTTCGGAATTCTTGGCCGAAAATACGAATTGACCGGCGCAACCCTCGCCGATCACTTTGAATAGCTCGCCCTTACGACCGTCTTTATATTCCCGCGAACGTGGAAATCTCCTTCGATCTCGACCTTTAGCGGATCACACGCCTTTACGAAATCTTCAAGTATCAGATTGATGACATGCTCGTGAAAGATCTTTACCTCGCGAAACGCGTTGATGTAAAGTTTCAGGCTCTTTAGCTCAATACATCGCTCATTCGGCATATATTTCAGCCTGATGACGGCAAAATCAGGAAAGTCTGAGAACGGGCAGATCGCCGTAAACTCGGGCATTTCGAATTCGACCCAGATCTCTTTTCCGGGATATTCATAACGAAATGTGTCGAGCGGGTAAAGGTCCATCTCTTCCCGCGGCGTTGGCCTTATATCCAGTTCCTGCAGATTCTCAGGCTGCAGCTTCGGTTCGTTTTGCATAATGCTTGAGCCGGCAAAACCGGCGGGCGGCCCCGAGGGTCTCAACACCCCGCGACCTTAGATCATCGAGCAGATTTATAAATATTTGGGCTGTGGCCTTTGCATCCTCATCGGCCCGATGATGATTGACCAGCGGGACAGAGAAATGCTCAGCCATTGTTTTCAGCTTGTGATTCTCGACATTCTGAACCAGCCCGCGCGATAGCTGAACAGTACACAGCGACGCGCTTCCGACACGATAATCCTCGTAAACGCGCCCGACCTCATGATTCAGAAAATGCAGGTCAAAGCCGATGTTGTGCGCGACCAGGACCGAATCTCCGAGAAACTCCAGAAATTGCGGGGCCACCTCGCTGAAGACCGGAGCGGCGGAAACCATTGCATCAGTGATCCCGGTCAGCGATGAGATGAACGGCGGGATCGAGGCCTCAGGATTCACAAGCGACTGAAATTCACCCGCGATACGCCCGTCCTTGACAAGATACGCGCCTATCTCGATAACACGGCATGGCGGGGCCTTTGCCCCCGTCGTTTCCAGGTCAAACACAACAAATCCGGTTTCTTCAAGGCAGCGGGCGTCATGGTCGGGCTCGGTCAACGAGACGTGATCGTCACAAAGCTCAAGCCGCGGATCACGGTCGATAACATCCGCGATAAGAACGCGGGCAAAGTCAGGGTGCGGGTCACGGATACGCATGACGTGATCGACCACGTTCACCGCCGGTGCACTTCCTCCGACAGAGATAAGAAAGTCGATAGTCGAATTTACCAGCAGCGAGTCAGATACAAGATTGGGGTAAGGCAACATCTGCTTTTCATTCTATCCGCAAATTTCCAAACCGCCAAAATACACAATTGCGGGAATTCGATCTAGAATATCCTTTCGGCCTTATGAATGAAGATCAGATTCTAGACCACTTTCGCAATACAGATGCGCTGCTTGAAGGACACTTTCTCCTGTCAAGCGGCCTGCACAGTCCTCAATATCTGCAATGCGCACTCGCTCTTCAATATCCGGCCGACGCCGCAAAATTCGGCAGAGCTATTGCTAACCAACTTGTCAGGACCGGCGGCGGCCAGGTTCTTGAGAATGTGGACACCGTGGCATCTCCCGCGATCGGCGGGCTTATTATCGGATATGCAGTTGCCGCGGCAATGAACAAACGCTTCATCTGGACCGAGCGGCAGGAAGGCAAAATGACCTTGCGTCGCGGTTTTACGCTCAAAGCCGGTGAACGCATTCTGGTCGTTGAAGATGTGATCACTACGGGAGGCTCGACGCGGGAATGCATCGCGGCACTCGAAGAAGCAGGCGGACAGGTTGTCGCCGCCGCATCGATCATTGATCGTTCGAACGGCAAGGCCGATGTCGGAGTGCCGCGCATCTCTCTTGTCAGCCTTGACGTTTCGAGCTTCTCCGCGGCCGAATGTCCGATGTGCGCCGCAGGCACGCTCGCGGTTAAACCGGGAAGCCGAAGTACTTCCAATAAACAAGAATGAAGCGCGTCTGTTTCCTCTCAATGGACGATTTGAGCGGCTATGTGGCCGACGACGATCTGGCGATACCTGCGCTTGCCGATCTTGGTTGGCGTGTTGATACCGTTTCGTGGCGAGACACCAACACCGATTGGAACGCATTCGCCGCCGTTATCATACGTACCACCTGGGACTATCAGAAAGAACCGGAACGGTTCCTCTCGGTCCTTGAACAGATCAACAGCTCAAAGGCACGACTTGAGAATCCGCTTGAAACGATCCGATGGAACCTCAGCAAGGTCTATCTTCGCGATATGGAACGGCGTGGATGCCCGATCGTACCAACGATCTGGGACGCCGCATATACCGCGGAAGGCTTTGCAGCCTGGTGCGATGAACTCTCAGCCGATGAGTTGATCATCAAACCCGTGGTCAGCGCGACCGCGGAACATACGTATCGCCTCCGAGAATACGACCCCGGCCTTGAGAGTGTTTTCAAAACGCGCGAATTCATGGTTCAGCCGTTCATGCCGGCGATAATCACAAGCGGCGAGTTTTCGCTATTCTATTTTGGCGGCGAATTCAGCCACGCGATAAATAAGTCCCCGCGGCCAAACGACTTTCGGGTCCAGGAAGAACACGGCGGTATCATCACTGCAGTTGATCCGTCGCCGTCAATGCGCCGAGCAGCCGACAATGCCGTGAAAGCGATAGGTGAGGAATTGCTGTATGCCCGCGTCGATCTTGTTAGCGACGCGGGCGATAATTTTCTATTAATGGAGCTCGAGCTGATCGAGCCAGCCCTTTATTTCAGGATGGACGAACGCTCGCCCATGTTCTTTGCGGAACAATTCGATCGTCGAATGCAGCGAGGGCCCGAATGACGCCGCACGAAAAAGCCGCAGAATTTTGGCACGTGTACTGCTCTGTCAGCGGCACTGACCCGGCTCTGGCGTATCAGGTCTGGCATTTTGGCAATTCGGCGAAAATGGCGCGTGACCTTGCGGAATTGGTTGTCGCACGCAAGAAGACCGCAACGGCCAGCCTGGCCGCGGCTAACGCCCTTCGGCCCAACGAGACACCACTACTGGACGGGTTCAGCGTCGTCACCGATATTGACCATGAACCGATCTGCATAGTGCAGACGACCGAGATACGGCATCTTCCGTTTGAGGAAATTGACGCGCAATTTGCCTTTGACGAAGGTGAAGGTGACTTGTCATATGAATATTGGCTAGACGTTCACTGGAATTACTTTACTAACGAAGCACATGAGTTGGGGCTGGAGTTTAACGAACGTTCGCTGATATGCTGCGAACGCTTTCGATGCCTGTTTGTCAATGAATTATAAACTACTGATCCAATACGACGGCACCGATTTTCACGGTTGGCAGGTGCAGGAGAGCGCGCGTACGATCCAGGGTGAACTTGAACGCGTTCTGGCAACCCTGGAAGGCGCACCCGTAAAAGTTGCCGGTTCAGGGCGTACCGACGCTGGTGTGCATGCCGAAGGGCAAGTGGCGAATGTTAAGCTCAGCCGCACATGGGAGCCGGAAAAGCTTCGCAGCGCGATCAACGGAAATCTCTGGCGCGATATACGAATAATGAATGTCGAACGCGCTGATGATGATTTTCACGCACGGTTCTCGGCCGTCGGGAAAACTTATGTGTACCGAATCGTCAACGCACCGGTGATGTCGCCTTTTTGGCGAAGGACCGCTTTGCACGAAACACGTCCGCTTGATCTTGGCCGAATGCGCGTTGCGGCGAGGTTCCTTCTCGGCGAACACGATTGGACCGCGTTCGCATCGGCCCTCTCCGAAAGTGAAAACAAGGTCCGAAACGTCACGGATACGAGTATCGATTCGATCTGGGACGTGCGGGCGCATACGAACATCATCGAATTCCGTGTTCGCGCAAACGGCTTTTTGCGCTATATGGTGCGTTCGCTTGCCGGTACGCTGCTTGAGGTCGGGCGGGGCGAAAGGGATTCTGATACAATTCTCGCGGCCCTGGCCGGCGGCGACCGCAATCTCGCCGGTGTGACCGCCCCGGCTTGCGGCCTGACGCTGGTAAAGGTCGATTATAGTTAAGATCCAACTTGGATCACTATCAAACTTCATATGCACATTTATCATGTCGTAATGCCCGAGGCTTGGGATAATGCGGTGAGCAAACCTTTCTATCAGGCTGAGAGCCTCGAATCGGAAGGCTTTATCCATTGCAGCTCCGCCGATCAGCTTGATGGAGTGATCGAGCGTTATTATGCAAATGCGGGCGAACTGGTCATCCTGTCGATCGACCCGAACAAGTTGACCTCGACACTTGTCAGCGAACCGTCGACGAATAACGAACCATTTCCGCACATCTACGGCCCGATAAACGCTGAGGCCATCATCAAGGTAGAAACACGGCGGGTGGGGAATGTGCCCCAACAGGATCAATAGTCGAACATGCTCGACCGATTTGCGCCAGTCATCAAAAAAGATTCAGACGACGAACGGCTGCTTGCGCTGATCGACCCGGCGCGCTTGCCGCGGCATATTGCCGTGATCATGGATGGCAACGGCCGCTGGGCCAAAATGCGCGGCAAACCGCGAATATTCGGGCATAAAGCCGGTGCCGAATCGGTCCGCTCACTGCTCGACACCTGCGCCCGTCTGCAGATCGAGGCTTTGACGCTTTATGCCTTTTCAACCGAGAATTGGAAACGCCCAAAAGCAGAGGTTTCCGGCCTGATGTCGATGCTCAAACGTTATATCCGCAGCGAGATGGGCGAGGTGAAGGCAAACAACATCCGCTTTCAAGCGATCGGGAATATTCCGGGGCTGTCAGAAGGCGTGCAGAAAGAGATAGCCTGGGCCACGGCACACACGGCCGAGAACACCGGCACCGTGCTCAGCGTAGCGTTGAACTACGGCGGACGTGCCGAGATAGTCGAGGCCGCCCGGCGCGCAGTTCAGCAACTGCTGGATCAGGGCAAATCTCTCGAACGCCTTACCGACGCGGATATTGAGCGCAATCTTTACACGCACGGCCTCCCCGAAGTAGATCTACTCATCCGCACCAGCGGCGAAATGCGCTTATCGAACTTTTTGCTATGGCAGTTGGCGTACAGCGAGATATATGTGACACCAACGCTATTCCCCGATTTTCGCCGGCAGCATCTTTTTGAAGCGATAGTTGAATTTCAGCAACGAGACCGAAGATTTGGCGGTGTGGCCGCGCATGTCAGCACCAGCCTAATATGAAAACACGCCTGCTCACAGCCGCCATTGCTTTGCCGATCCTTATTGCGTCGATCATTCTGCCGTGGTGGGTGCCGGATACTATTTGGATATTTGTCTTGATCGCGGTGCTCGCTCTGGCGGCGGGAATGTTCGAATTCTTTTCGCTGACCAAAAAGCTTGAGTTAAAGGCGGATGCGGGAGTTGCGTACCTGGGTGCGGCGGGACTGATCGTTCTATTCGTGCTGGACGCGCCGAGGCAGGACCCAAGTCTTCTACTTATCGTTCTGGTCTGCTTCCTTGTCGTCGTATTCATCACGCAAACATTCCGTTTTCAGAAAGATTTTTCAAAGATGCTGGCAGGGATGGGTGTGACCGTGCTTGGCGTACTTTACGTGGCATTCCTTGGCGGATTTCTGATCGCGACCCGCGTTGGTTTTGACAGTATCCTCTCGACGAAGCTGCTGTTGTTCTTCTTTGTGGTCATCTTCGGCTCCGACGCGGGCCAGTATTTTGTAGGCAAGGCGCTTGGCAAACGGAAGCTCGCACCCGCGATCTCGCCCGGCAAGACCATCGAAGGAGCCGTTGGCGGCCTGTTCGCCGCCGCCGGCTTTGCCGCCTTGTGTACGCTCATTTTCTTCCCTGAGCTTTCGTATAAGTTCTCGGTTCCGCTCGGCGTCGCCATGGCAGCCCTCGGTATGTTTGGCGATCTGGCCGAAAGTGCGATCAAGCGCGGTTCAAAGACCAAGGACGCCGCCTCGATATTGCCCGGCCACGGCGGCTTGTTGGACAGGTTGGACAGCCTTCTGTTCAATGCGCCGCTTCTCTATTATTTTGCAAGATTCTATTTTTGACCCGGGCTTTACACATATGTTTCGCCGAATAGTCCTTATCAAATTTATCTTTCTTGTCACGCTGATCTCATGCTTTGCGCAGGGCCAGGGCTTTGTTTCAGTGACAGGGCATCAATTCCTGATCAACAAGCGGCCATACTATTTCGTCGGTACCAACTATTGGTACGGAAGTCTGCTGGGCCTGGAGAAAGATAAAAAGCGCGATGTTGAGCGATTAAGAAAAGAGCTTGATTTTCTGAAACGCAATGGTGTGACCAACCTGCGGCTGCTCGGCGGAGCCGAAGGCCTTGGCATGCTGAACGCTGTTCCGCGCGTAGGGCCGCCGCTGCAGCCCGAACAGGGGAAATTTGACGCATCGACGCTCGATGGCCTCGACCTCATCCTTTCAGAAATGAGCAAGCGGCAGATGAAGGCCGTGATCTTCCTTAGCAACAACTGGGAATGGAGCGGCGGTTTTCAGCAGTATTTGATCTGGAACAAGGTTATTGCCGATAAATGGCTGACTGAGAAACCAACCTGGGATGAACTGCGCGACAATGTTGCAAAATTCTACACTTGCGAACCGTGCAGATCGGCCTATGCAAAACAGGCGGAATTCATTATTACCCGAACGAACAAGGTCACCGGCAGGCGATATATCGACGACCCGACAATAATGGCATGGGAACTCGCCAATGAGCCGAGGCCGATGCGGCCGGCGGCAAACGATGCGTATCGCGACTGGATCAAAGATTCGGCGGCGATGATCAAACGCCTTGACCACAACCACCTCGTCACCACCGGCCATGAAGGCTGGATCGGAACCGAGAGTCTAGGCCTCTTCGAACAGGTCCACGCCGACCGCAATATCGATTACCTCACCATCCACATCTGGCCGAAAAATTGGGGCTGGATCGAGAATGGCAAAATGGCGGAAACCTTCCCGAACGCAGTCGCCCAAACCGTCAAATATATTAACGATAATGCCGCGGTTGCCGTAAAACTAAAAAAGCCGATGGTGATCGAAGAATTCGGCCTGCCGCGTGACAAACAGTCATTCGATGCTGCGTCGCCCACGACATTTCGTGACCGATACTTCAAAACGGTACTCTCTTTTATTCGGACCAACCCGCACGTCGCCGGGGCCAACTTCTGGGCATTTGCTGGAACGGCCCGGCCTATTAAGGGCCAGCTGTTCTGGAAGCCCGGTGACAACTACACCGGTGATCCGCCGATGGAGGAACAGGGCCTGTATTCGATCTTTGATTCGGACGCGTCAACCTGGAACCTTATCCGAAATGCGTCAGCTAAATTTCGATAACGCCTAAATGACGCCCTTGATCAGCCGGACCGTGTCGCGTGCTATCAACAACTCCTCGTTTGTCGGTATAACGCCGAGCCTGACCCGCGATCCCTCACTGTTGAAAAACCCTTCCTGGCCGTTCGCAAGCTGAGCGTTGCGTGCCGGATCTATCGAGATGCCGCACCAGGAAAGCTGTTCGCAGATCTTCGAACGCACCAGCGCCGAGTTTTCCCCGATCCCACCGGAAAATATGACAGCATCGGCGCCATTCATCGCGGACAGGTATGCACCGATGTATTTGCGTACCCGATAGCAAAAGATCTCGATCGCTAATCGTGCCCGCCGGTCGCCCGATTCCTCCGCTTCCGCGATCAGCTCACGCATGTCGTTGGTCAGTCCGGAAATGCCAAGCAAACCGGACGCCTTGTTCAGCAGCATATCGGCCTCGTGGACGCTCATTCCTTCCTTATCGCAAATAAACCCGATGATCGCCGGATCGATATCGCCCGACCGCGTGCCCATCACCAGGCCCTCAAGCGGTGTGAATCCCATTGAAGTATCAAAGGAATCACCGCCTTTTATCGCCGCGATCGAACATCCGTTGCCCAGATGAAGTGTGATAATGTTCACATCTTTTCGGGGTATGTTATTCAAGGTTCGGTACTGATAGGCAATATACCGGTGTGAAGTTCCGTGAAAACCATATCGGCGGATCTTGTGCCGCCGATAGAACTGATAAGGAATGGCGTAGAGATACGAATGCTCAGGAATTGTGTGATGGAAAGCCGTATCGAAAACCGCCGCTTGCGGCACAGCTTTGCCAAATATCGACCGCGCAGCCTGAATCCCCTGAATATTGGCAGGATTGTGCAGCGGGGCCAATTCGACACAATCGTCTATACCGCGCAGAACTGCATCGTCGATCAGCACTGACTGAATAAAACTCTCGCCGCCGTGAACGACGCGATGCCCGACCGCATCGATGTCCGCGAGCCCGCTGACACCATCGATATTCGTCTCCTCGGCCCCTATCCACTGCAGCACAGCGTCCAGTGCCGCGCGCATATCCCTGACCGGCCGGGCCGAGCGGGCCGTCTGCTCGCCCGCCACCTGAAACGCAAGAAGCCCTGCCCCGCCAATACGTTCGATTTGCCCCTTTGCCAGCACACGGTCCGCGCGCTGCTCTATCTGTTCAAGACTGGTCGATATCAACTGGAATTTCAGCGACGAGCTCCCGCAGTTCAGCACAAGAATGTTCATGATTTGATTTTAGTCCAACTGGGCGTAAAATTTCTGCAAGCCCGCTAAATTAGAGCAGGATGCCGCCAAATGCAGGCATTTCCGAAGGTTAAGCATTGCCAAACGAAACGATCTTCCTGTATTATCTCCCTTGGCTTTATGAACGTCTTTCGGTTCGACGACAATAATACGTAAGGCGAGAACGCAAGACACCGATCCCGCGTTCCGCCTTTCGTTTGTCACAAAACCGAAAGGCGTTTTATTTTGGACGGAAACTATCCACAGATGAACACAGATCAGATCAGTTTCTTGCATCTGTGTTGATCTGTGTTCATCTGTGGACTTCACCTCTTGTATGTTAGATGTATTGGGAAATTTGGAACGAACACACACCTGTGGCGAGCTGCGTGAGAGCAGCGTTGGCGGGCAGGTGGTCTTGATGGGATGGGTCGCAAAGAAGCGTGACTTTGGGGTTTTTACGTTTATCGACCTGCGCGACCGTGAGGGCGTGACGCAGGTTGTTGTGAGCGAAGAAACCGCGGCCGAAGCACACGCAAAAGCCAAAAATCTTCGCGGCGAATTCGTTATCGCCGTAAAAGGCGAAGTGGTGAGCCGCGCCGAAGGGACGCACAACAAGAAGCTCGCGACCGGCGACATCGAGATAAAGGTAAGCGAACTGCTTATCCTGAACGATTCCAAAGTCCCGCCGTTCCAGCTTGAGGTCGCCGGTTCAGAGAATCTTGCGGCAGAAGATACGCGATTGAAATATCGCTATCTCGATCTGCGAAGGCCGCAGCTTCAGCATAATATTCGTATGCGTGCGAAGGCTGTTTCAAAGATCCGTGAATATTTCGATAGTCGCGGTTTTATCGAGATTG
Source organism: Acidobacteriota bacterium (assembly GCA_963169175.1). Taxonomy (GTDB): domain Bacteria; phylum Acidobacteriota; class Blastocatellia; order Pyrinomonadales; family Pyrinomonadaceae; genus OLB17. The sequence continues at coordinate 17,497 of CAUJFK010000300.1, forward strand.
AGACACCGATCTTGCTTAAATCGACGCCCGAAGGCGCGCGCGATTTTATCGTGCCGTCGCGTATTCACACCGGCAAATTCTTTGCCCTGCCGCAGTCGCCGCAGATATTGAAGCAGCTTACGATGATCTCCGGTTTTGATAAGTATTACCAGATCGCCCGCTGTTTTCGCGACGAAGACCTCCGCGCCGACCGCCAGCCGGAGTTTACGCAGCTCGACATGGAAATGTCCTTCGCAAATCGCGAACAGGTTTACCGCGAGATGGAGGGAATGTTTAATCACGTGCTGAAGCTGATCGGTGTGAACCTGCCAACCGAATGGCCGCGGCTAACTTACGCCGAAGCAATGCGGCGCTTCGGTTCCGACAAACCCGACCTGCGGTTCGGAATGGAATTGATCGACCTAACCACCGAATTAAAGGGCACCGATTTCGCCCCGTTCGCCGACGTGCTGGCGAAAGGCGGCGAGATCAAATGCATTGTCGTAAAAGGCCGCGCCGATTATTCGCGAAAACAAACCGATGAACTGCAGGAATTTGTTAAGCGATACGGGGCGGGATCTCTCGCGTGGATCAAGATTCCTGTCAGAGCCGGGAGCGATAGCGACTGGGCTCCGGCATCGTCTCTATTGAAAGTGCTTGGGGAAGAGAAGATCGCTCGACTCACAGAAGTTTCTGGTGCAGTCGAGGGCGATGCTGTTCTCATCGTGGCTGGCAAAAAGTCTGTCGTTGCTGCCGCACTTGGAGCGCTTCGCAATGAGGTCGCACGACGCGAGAACATCATCGATCGCACGAAATACAAATGCCTCATCGTCACCGAATTCCCGATGTTCGAGCATAATGATGAGACCGACACCTACGTCGCCGCCCATCATCCGTTCACGTCACCGATGGACGAGGACCTCGATCTGTTCAAAACCGCGGTCAACGATCCGTCGCAGCACCACTTGCTCGGACAGGTGCGTGCCAAAGCCTACGACGCAGTCATCAACGGCTACGAATGCGCCGGCGGCTCGATCCGAATCCATCAGAAAGAAGTGCAGGCACTAAACTTCAAAGCCCTCGGCATGACGCCCGAAACTGCCCGCTCGCGCTTCGGATTTTTCCTCGACGCCCTCGAATATGGCACGCCCCCGCACGGAGGCTTCGCTGCCGGCATCGAACGCACCTGCATGATCCTCGTCGGCACCGAAAACATCCGCGACGTCATGGCATTCCCAAAAACAGCGTCGGCCCAAGACCTGATGATGGATTCGCCGGGTGATGTGGATGAGGCTCAGTTGAAGGAACTTGGGATCGAAGTGTCAGTCGCATCTGAATAACCAAATGCAATTGATTCGTCGCGGGTATCAAAGATAGCCGTTGAAGAAACAATTCGCCTAGTAGTACTACCCATGGTACTATCTGGTTGTCGATCTCAATATGGATATTCAAGCGACAATTGAGAACCTCGATAATGAGATCGCAAATACGAGATTTTTATTTCTGGTACGAGTTTGTACAGAATATTTTGGCGCTCCGCGGATGAAGGGCAGTCATCATATCTTCAAGACGCCGTGGCCGGGAGATCCGAGGATTAACTTGCAGTCGGCCAAAGGCAAAGCGAAGCCTTACCAGGTCGAACACGTAATCGTGGCGCTGAGGAAACTGGAGGAGATTGGAGATGCGGGCGACGCTGAGACCTAGAATTGGAACAAAAGTGAACAAGAAACTTGAACAGAGCGTTAAGGCCGATCAGTATAGCTATAATGTTGCCTGGTCAGAAATTGACGGTGTGTTCATCGGCCGCGTAACCGAGTTTCCGTCGCTGGCGGCCCATGGCAGTACTCAAGAAAAGGCACTTCGCGAGATACGCACTGTTGTCGGATTTGTTCTCGAAGACCTGTCGAAGGAAGGCGCGGAGATACCTGTTCCACTCGGAAAGCGTACCTTCAGCGGTAAGCTCAACCTAAGGATGCCGAAGGAATTACATCGCCGTCTTGCTATCGAGTCTGAAATCCAAGGAGTTTCACTTAATTTCCTGATCAACTCCAAGCTGCAACGATGAATCTTCATAAATATCGAAGCAAACGTCGCGATTGACACAGACTCGCTCTCCGATTCCGAAAAAGAAGAAATGCTTAATCAAAATTCCGGAACTGCTGTCCGATACCGGCTGCTTACAATATCGCGCTGTTGACGACTTAGTGGAATTCGCGTTCAATTGGCTTCGGCTCCGCGCTATAATGTTCTTGGTATGACCCAAACTCAAGCTACAGCAGAGGTTTTTTGGACGGCATTTCAGGCGCTGAAACCCGGCGAACGCGATGCATTTCTCGCGAAACTTATGCAGGATGAAAAGCTGGCGGAAGACCTTCGGTACGCGAGCGTCGTCCGAAAGCGGAAGAAGGAGCCGACCGTTTCTCTCGATGACTATCTTGCGACTCGTGCAAAAGGAAAGTGATGCCGTACCGCATTGTACTTTCGCGTTCCGCAACAAAGGAGCTGGCCGGCCTGCCGAACAAAATTCACGATAAAGTGGTTGAGCGTTTGCGGAAGCTTGAAACTGAGCCGCGCGGTCGGGGTTGCGAGAAGCTGAGCGGACTTGAAGCCTATAAACTGCGCATACGCGATCTTCGCATCGTTTTCGAGATACACGACAAAGCTCGCGAAGTTCGCATCGTAATGGTCGATGATCGAAAGCAAGTTTACAAAAGGCTCCGCCGTAAATCATGACCGTAGTTTTCGACCAGACTTTGGTGCAACCTTTGATCCAGGGTTGAAACTCCAGAAATATCGAACCAATTCGTCCAAAATATCGTAGAATCACCTTGTAATGTCGAAAAAGTTTAATACAAATCCGCTTGATCCGGCGTTTCCGGAGAAGGCAAAGGCGGTTGCGGCGGCTGAGACGGCCGATCAGGGTGGCGTTTATACGGCGCCGCAGAAAACGCCGTACAGTACTTCCGAGTTTCCTACGCGGCCGCCGAGCGTGACCGAGGACGAGACGCGGCGATTTGCCGACGCCGATTTTCAAGCCTACTCTTTTCAGGGCGGACAAACGCCGGTTGCATATCAACCGGCGCCGCTGACCGGCATGAACCGGGCATCTGATCGAAAAGTTGCGAAAACCGGAATCCCTGAGAAATGGCTGATCGGATTGCCGTATTTGCCGTTTTGGATCGGTTTTGTCGCCGGCCTGATCCTGCTTTTCGTCATCCCAAAGGAAGAGAATAAGGTCCGCTTCCACGCGGCACAGGGTTTTGCTGCACAGGTGGCGATCATGATCGTAAGCGCAATACTTGGGTTTATCGGCAATGTGACCGACTCAAATTTTGGCAGCTTTCTTTTCGGCGCGGTGACAACCGTAATGATGATCGTCTTCGCGATCAAGGCATGGAAGGGAAAGCCGGTACACATTGAGGTGATCGACGATCTGACCAATTGGTTCGAAGACAAGATCGGGCCGATCAAGGGGTCATAGAATATCTATGTACTGTGAACGATGCGGAAAACATATCGATGACGCTTTGAATTTCTGCAATTCGTGCGGAGCTCAGATCAAAAAGGAGAAAGGCGAGAAACAGACTGTTCTGACGGCGCTGATCACCGCCCTGATCGTAGTGTCCACAGCGGGCCTCGGCGTCCTTGTCGGGCTAATGGCGATCTTGCTCGACAAGCTCACCAACCCCGAACCCGCATTCGTTTTCGCCGGTTTCTATCTTGCGACGCTCTTTGGAATAGCGTTTATGATAATGAAGCAGATCTCAAAGTTGATCGACATAAATCTTAGGACAAACGAGAACAACGGGCCGCAAATGTCCGGTCGCGATGAACCGCTTGTCCAACTTCCTCCGCGTTCGACCAATCAATTGGAAGAATTTCGCCAACCCGCAAGCGTAACCGACAGCACAACGAGAACTCTGGATAAAATTCCGGTCCGTGAACGTTAATTGTTCCCGCCGAATACTTCGTTCAACACTTCCGCATATTCAAGTAACGCCGTTTCTCCGTCGCCGGTGTAGATCGATCCGTGCATTGATGCGACGGTCGCGGGTTTCAATGCAGCAACGCGTTTTAAGGTCGCGTCGGTTTTCGGTGTATAAGGCAAATAGTCGGCAAGCGGGCTTGCCTGCATTTCCAACATCGCCTGACGGACCTGGCCGGTAACGCTGTCGGATGTGATCGCCGCAACATCGCCGTTTTGATGAAGAATATCGGACGAAAAAAGCACACCCGCGGTCGTGTCGAACAACAGTCCGGCTTCCCAATTGTGCGGAACATGCGGCGTCACAAGATACCTAAAGTTGTGATTACCCGTCGAGAATTCCTCGCCGTCGTTCATGCCTTTCGCAGGATTTGCCGACGCAAAATCATCCACGCTAACCAATTTTGCGACCATGCTGCACACTGCCGTTGCCCGCGGTGCGATCGCTTGCCATTCATTCAGCGAACCGCACTCGTCAGCCTCAAAATGGCTGAAACCTATCCAGCGCAACGTCGCCGGATCGATCAGCGTTGCTACCGCATCTTTAACAAGCGGAAACAATGCCCTCATCCCGGTGTGAAAAAGCAGCGGCTCTTCATCACGGACAAGAAACTGGCTAAATCCGAGGTTTGCTTCGGGAATAAAAGTATTGATCCGATATATGTCTGGTGCGATTTCATTGATGGTAGTCATCTTGGCCTCCTCGCGATCACCGTGGTTCGGGATCTTGTTCTAATACGCGTATTGATAAACCGAAATGTATCTGACCCCACGATGCGGAAGCCCAACCGTTAGGAAGGGCTTAACACTCAACGATACAATTAAGCCCTTGCTAACGCGCTGGCTTCTGCACGTGCAAGCTTAGGCAACGGCTTCGATCTCAATCGGCGGCACTCCGCGCTCGCGCCTTATTTTTAAGAATGCGGTCACGACCAAATAGATCGCAAGGCAGATCAATGCAAGCGACGCGATGCCATTTACCAGTTTGATATCAAAACCGGTCGAAGCGGTCAAATTTCCCCAAACGAGCAACGCCAAAGCCCACAGGGTTATCACCAGGACGAACAGCATTGGCAAAAGCGTAAACGCGATCCGCTTTCTGGCCTGGTGCAGCCAGACAGTTATCGACAGAAGCGTTAGCGCCGCAAGCAGCTGGTTTGACGCTCCGAACAGCGTCCAGAAATCTAGCCACGAGCCGGGCTTTGCGAAAAAGATGAGCACGAAAGGTATCGCAACCGTGCCGAGCGTGCCGATTATCGCACCAGCACGGCCGGGAATTCCGCACAGTTCCTGAACAATATAACGGCCCAGCCGCATCGAAACATCCAGCGTGTCAAAAATAAAAGTCGAAAACGCCATTGCGCCAAACGTGATCGCAAATTGCAGATTTTCCTTGCCGATAACCAATGTAAGAAAATTGCCGATGCCGTTGCCGTATATCTTGCCGGGCGATAACGCCTTGCCATCCGGTCCAACGAGCATGTCGCTTGCGGCGATCATCACCGTCACAAGTGCGATAAAAGCAACAAAACCTTCGGCCAGCATTCCGCCGTAGCCGACCGGACGCGTGTGCGATTCCTTTTCGATCTGTTTAGAGGTCGTACCTGAACAAACCAATCCGTGAAAACCCGAACAAGCACCGCAGGCGATAGTTACGAAAAGAAATGGGAAAAGCATTCCGGTCATTCCACCGATGTCTAATGACTTGAATGCCGGCTGCTGGATCGAATAGCCGCCAAAGAAAACACCGATCACGCCGACCGCGATCGCCGCGTACAGCACGAAGCCGCCAAGATATCCGCGTGGCTGCAGCAATGACCAAACGGGAACGAGCGACGCCGCGATGCAGTAGATCAGGATCAGCACCGACCAGCTCAAATGGCTGAACGAGAACACATACGAAAACTGCGTCCCCAAATAAGAAAGCGCAAATGTTGCCGGAACGAAAATGACGGTAACGAGCCACAACGGCGGTTTCAAAAATCGTTCGACAAGGCCGAGGATGATCGAAAGTCCAAGATATGCAATGCTTGCAAACGCAACCGCGCCGCCCGGATTGAACCTGGTTTCGCCCGCAATAGCTTTGTCGCCCGAAACAAACGTTCCGGCCGTAATGTCAGTAAACGCGACGATCACATAAACCAACGCGATCCAGATAAACGCCATCATCGCCCTGCCGGCGCCGGAACCAAGTTTCTCTTTCGTGATCTCGGCAACCGACTGTGCTCCGTGGCGGACCGACAACGCAAGAGCCGAAAAATCATGCACCGCACCAATCAGGACTACGCCAAGCGCGATCCACAAAAGACACGGCAGCCAGCCGAACGCCACACAAGCAATGATCGGCCCCGCGATCGGCCCCGCCGCCGCGATCGCGCTGAAGTGCTGGCCGAACAAATAAAACGGCCTAGCCGGCACAAAATCCTCACCGTCATTAACCGCCACCGCCGGCGTCTCGCGGCTGTCATCCAACTTAAACTGCCGCGTTATCCAACGCCCATATCCGAAATAGCCGATAACCAGCCATGCGAGAAAAGCTATTGCGAGCAAAATCAACGTCATTGTGATCAGGCATTTCCAGTGATTTGGACAACCGGATTTGTTTCATTATCGGATGAAATTACCGGCCTATTGAACAGGTTCATGTATGGCTGGTAAATAAAAAGCCGATTTCTCTTTTGGCCCGTCATTTCCTGTAGTAAGCCGAACTGAACCAACTGATTCACGAGTTTGTTGGCTGTATGAAATGTTGTTTGAATATTGGTTTCAACACTTTTTATGCTGGTGACGGGTTGGCCAAACAACTGATCCAAAAGCTTTAACGCATTTGCACTCCGACCTCCTGCCTTTTCTATTATCCGTATGCGATGAGTCTCCCTCATATCAAGGATTTTCCTGGTCGTATCGGTCGCCGATTGGCTTACTTCAACAATTCCCCGCAGAAAAAACTTGATCCAGCCTTCCCAGTTGCCGTCATTTCTCACCGCCATTAGGCGATCGTAATACTCTGAGCGATGTGCTTTCAAATAATAGCTCAAATAGAGGAGCGGACGATGTAATATTTCGCGTTCGCAGAGCAGCAGGGTTATTAACAACCGCCCAACTCTTCCATTGCCGTCAAGAAACGGATGAATAGTTTCGAACTGGGCGTGGGCAAGCGCGCATTGTATAAGTACCGGATACGAATCGTCATGCAAGAACTTTTCGAGGTCACCAAGTGCGGCCGTCATTTCATGGACCGGCGGAGGGACAAAGGCGGCGCCGGAAAGGCCTGAGTTGGCTGGCCCGATCCAGTTTTGACTTTTGCGAAACTCTCCTGGATTTTTACCTTCTCCCCTGACACCCTTGAGCAACTCGCCGTGGATCTCTCGAATCAGCCGCAGGCTCAACGGAAGTTCGCTCAATCGACCGATCCCGAAATTCATGGCCCTAACGTAATTGACCACTTCATGTACATCTTTTGGAATATCGTGCCCATAAGCATCGATCTCGAATTGAAGTACGTCCTCAAGCGTGCTTTGCGTCCCTTCGATCTGCGAACTGAGCACTGCTTCATGCTTAACGTACATCGCGACGAAAGGATCGGGATTTGGCAGAACCGATGTCACACCATCAAGCCTTCCTAAACACCGGTCAGCTTTTGACAACAGAAGAGTTAGTTCGTTGTCATACTCGATCGGCGGGCTTGGAGGTAGCGGCTCCGGGATGAATGCGCGATAATTATTTGCTTGTCGTATGTATCGTCCGGCTCTCATTGATCTTATTCAACTTTCGTAGAATTTAGAACTTTTTTATACACGCTTATTGTAATTTCTGCAAGGAAAGTACAATAACAATGAATTAAATGCAAAGAAATTCACTCCAAGTACAATACTCGCCGAACAGCATCTGTTTCGGCTGCGGGCCGGCGAATGAGAAAGGGCTACATATCAAGAGCTATCCGGAAAATGGCGAGGTCGTGGCGGAGTGGCATGCGGAACCGCATCATCAGGCGTTTCCGGGAATGTTGAACGGCGGAATTATTGGCGCACTGCTGGATTGCCATTCAAACTGGACGGCGGCTTACTACCTGATGAAAACCAACAACAAGGACAAGCCCGACTGCACCGTTACCGCCGAATTTCACGTAAAATTGCTCAGGCCAACGCCGTCCGATGCGACTATTCACCTTAAGGCAAGAGTGGTCGAGGGCACTTTAAAAAAGGCTGTCGTCGAGGCGGAACTGATCGCGAACGACAAGGTCTGCGCCACCTGCCGCGGAACCTTCGTCGCCGTCGAAGAAGGCCACCCGGCCTATCATCGGTGGTGAATGAATGAACAAGTCCGTTTATTCGCACAGATTCGCGTCATTCGCGGGCAAAACTCTTTCCATCTGCTGAGTAAAGTCGGCCGTAAGATCAAGTTTCTTGAGCCAGTCGATCTGCTCTCTCATCAATGCGGGAAGATGGACAACATCAGACAACGCATAATCTACCAGGTCTTCCGTCCAAATACCGTCCCATTTGCGGTTGAATTTCGCTCGCTGCGATTTATCGAGATCGACGGCGAAGTAGCGATAAAGCGTCTCGGCAAGCGATGCTGATTGGTTCGCACCGCGGGTCAACACCTTTTCGGCGATCATTGTGTCAAAGACGTTGTGGACCTTAACACCAGCCTCGCGCAGGAAATCAAGATCGAATTTGGCGTTGTGAAATATCTTTACAATCCGCTCATCCGCAAGAATTTCGGCAAATGGGCCGAGGCCGACGCCTTCGCTGAGGGGTACCAGCACGTTGAATTTGCCGTCTGAAAATTGAATCGAAAAAAGCCTGCCGTATTTCGCACTCAGGCCGGATGTTTCGGTATCGCACCCGAGAGCATCCGCATTGCGGATACGCGCAAGCGCGTGCTCGGCCTCCTCATCTGTCCGTGCGACAAATATTTCCACATCTGCGATTGTAGTCAACTGAACTGAAAGGCGAAAATGTATTATCCTTTAAATATTTGCGACCTTTGAATAATGCGTACAACTATAACCGAAACCGAAGCACGCATCCTCGGCAGCCTTGTCGAAAAACAGTTGACAACGCCTGAGTATTACCCTTTGACGCTCAACGCCCTTACCGCCGCCTGCAATCAGAAAAGCAATCGCGATCCGGTAATGTCGCTGGACGAATCGGCAATTCTAGCCGCGGTCGATGACCTGCGTGATAAGAATCTTGTCTATCTTTTCTATGGCAGCGGCAGCCGCACCGTGAAATACAAGCACATGCTGCCGAATGTTTATGAACTTGAGCCCTCCGGCGTGGCGTTGATCGCTCTGCTCTTGCTCCGCGGCCCGCAAACGGTGGGCGAACTGCGCGGCCGCTCCGACAGGCTGCACGAGTTCTCGAGTTTGCAAGAGGTCCAGGATACGCTTGAAGAATTGGCAGGACGAAGTGAGCCGCTCGTCGTCCGGCTGGAGAGGCAAGCGGGGCAGAAAGAAGCAAGGTATGCTCATCTTTTGTCCGGTGAGGTGAATACAGAAAGCCTGCCGGCACGGCCCCAGGCAGCTACATCGGGTGCAGGATCCTCCGAAAAGGCATCTGAGTTGGAAGCGGAGGTAAAGCGATTGTCCGATGACCTGCGGACACTCCGTGAAGAATTTGACGCCTTTCGGCAGCAGTTCAGCTAAAAAGTCAGTACCACCTCGCGTGAGCGGGTGGGTTCTTATAACCAACTAGCCCAAGAACCCACCCGCTAACGCGAGGTGGTACTGACCAAACCATAGCCCAAGAACCCACCCGCTAACGCAGGGTGGTACTGACTTTTAGTGTCCGGCAAGGTGAAAATCCAGGATATTCTTCAACACAGGTTGGTCCACGGGTTTGTAGATGACACCGCTGCAGCCGGCGTTTCGGGCTTGGTCGTTAACGTCATGATAGGCGGTGACGACGACGATAGGCACACGATCAAGGCCTTTTAGCCCCTTGATGATGCTGGCGGTCGAAAGCCCGTCCAGGAGCGGCAGGCCGATGTCCATAAAGATAAGGTCGGGATGATACTGCTCGGCCTTTTCGATCGCTTCATAGGCGCCGGCCGCCTCAATCACTGAGTGGCCTTCCTGTTCGATCATATACCGCATCAGCAGACGGCTGTCCTCGTAATCCTCGACCAATAATACTGTCTTCGGCATAAGGTTCCCCGGATCGTGTGACTAACAATGTTGTTATTTTACGCTCTCGGTGAGCCTTATGCAAAGGCGAGGATATTAAAAATGCAGCCGCGGGTCCAAGGTGAACTGCTTCGTCACGCTCGATGAGGAATTTTGGGCATCTTCGGCGCGGACGGTAAACATTGCGGCTCCCGTTCGGCGTATGCGGCCGTGAATAATTCCGGTCGCCGGGTCCAGATACAGCCCCGCCGGCAATGCCCCGGAACTGATCGACCAAACATAGCTCCCCGATCCGCCCGAGGCCTGCAGCGTTTGCCAATACGGCCTAATCCGCACAGGATCAGGTAGGCCATTCGTTGTGATCTGCATTGGGGCGGCCGCTGCATACTCAAAGGCTCCGAGGTCCAGCGGCCCGCTCGACGGGCGAGTCGAACTCGATTGGTGAAGAACATATTGCCGCAGCACAGGATAGAGCAGCACAACATCAGTATGAAGCGTGGTGCCCGCATCTATCGCCGTTGACGGAGGCTGGAGCCTGAAGTCCTGATTCGCCGGATCGACAAAACCCGGCGAAGTCCCGGTGATCATAGTACCGCCGCCGGAAACACTACCGGTAAATGCGCCGCCCTCGTGCGAGTTTCTCCAACCGGCCTTTGCCCAATTATTTGCCAGCGTCAGGGTGCCGGCCTCCGCCAGCATTGCCAGGCTCGTGCCGGCGGCTGTGTTGAAGAAGATATTATTGCGTGCGTCGCACTGCTCTTCGTTGGTTGAAAGCCGCATAACAACAGAGTTTCCCGCGCGTATCGAATAGAACGTGTTGTTGTAAAAATACAGCTTTCCCTTCCGATAATTCGGCTCGTCGCCGCTGTCGCCGCCGTAATGGACGGCCTGATTGTTGCCGCCGTCCTGTTTGATCAGGATGTTTCCATAGACAAAGGTTTTGCGGTATTCGGGGGCGTTGCGAATGATCGAACTGTCCTCGCCGTCAACCAGATCAAGGTTACGATTGCCGCCTTCGATCCAATTGTAGCGAACGACCAGCCCTGCGGACCGATCCTTCAAATTCACACCGGGAGCTCCCGATCGGAGCGGGCCAAACCGATTGTATTGGAACGTTATTCCATAGGCGGCGGTGTAATTGTTGTGCTGAAATATGCTGCCGGAAACGCCATTACCAAAGATGTAATTCCCTTCGACAAGGATGTTCTTTGAAACGGCATCATCGCTCGACGCGACAAAAAAGCCATTGGCGCTGTCGTGGATCATGCAATTGCGGACAGTGATGTTCTCGCCAAGTTCGACAAAGATCGACGAAGCCGACGTGGAATACGTCTGCTGAGCGCCGGAATCGTCCGTGAAAGTATAGCTCGGGTGGCCGCTGCGGATGTCGAGATTCTCGATCACGATGTTCGCGGCAAGTGTGCTGTCCGGCACATTCGAACCGCCGATCTTTATCACACCGCGGCTCTCGCTCCAAAAATTAAGCCCCGGTGCGGTTACAGCATTGCGGCCGTCGATCACCGGCAATTCGCCGTTCGGCCCGGGAACACCGTGAACCGTGATCGGCGCCGCGGGTGTTCCGCTTCGCCCGATCACCCATTTTTCCGCATAACCTTGGGCCCGCCAATAGATCAGCACCGTGTCGCCGGGCTGCAACGTAGCCCACGGAACCTCTCCGATCGTGTCCATCGCCGTTCCCGGCTTTACCTCATAAACCGCCGCCGAAACGGAAACGCCCGCCCCCGCAACAAACATCAGCGCAGCAAATATTAAATGCTTCATTCTGGATACATTCGTCGAGTGGGCAGATCTCTATGAACAGCGATCCGTGAGAAACTGGAGGTCTCTATAATCTAATAGATTAAGAATCGATTGCCAATTCCCAAAGGCGACAGTCAGAAGGTCTCAGGTCCCTGAGACTCCGCCGTTCGACTAAAACCCTTTGACTTGACAAGCAATTCTACCAAGTGCAAAATCTGCTCATCGATTCGACCCCTGGAGCAGTACCGTGTCGCCCAACGTGGGTTAAAGTGTATCTCGTCGACTGCTTTGTGGTTCTTCGGCAGGCCAATAAATATGAAAACTCCCTATTTGTCGAACGCCCTCGCTCTCCTAGTCCTTTTTGCAACCGCTGTCTTTGCGCAAACACCGACCCATGCAAGCGATGACTCGTATGTAATTTTTTCCGCTCCCGGAGTTAACTCATTTTTCCTACCTGTGGGAGATAATGACGAGGCCCAAGGCCGATTGTGGGCAAACCCGAGCAGTCCGAGCGGCATTACGGGCGTCTCACTTCAAAGCTTGGGGACGTGTGGCTTCGGTACAAACTGCTGGATGTTTGTCGGCCTGAACCAGCCGGGATATATCGGTTTCGATAGTTTTAGTTACCAGTAGGAAGTAGGTGGGGTCCTTTCGAACCATGCTACAGTGAATATACTCTGGATATCGTCAGACGGAGCCGAGCTTGCCGGTGTGAGTTGCCCGTTGCCTCGCGGCGGAGCGGCGGGTGCGAATCGGCCAGGGGCATCGTTAGGGGAACCTGTAAACGCTAGCAATGGCAATATGTGGATCTCTCACACCGATTACTTGGTGCCGGGAATTGGAGAACCGGTCGAAGTGACGCGTTTCTACAACAGTGTCGTTCAGACTGCGGGTTTGTTCGGTCACGGATGGTCGACGAAGTTCGACGAATCGCTCGTGTTCATCAATAGCCAGGTTGTTCGCTGGAATAGATCAGACGGCAAGGCGGTTTACTTTGGACGCGAGTTTACTTCACAGCCGTGGAGGGATTTCTCGAAAGAGTTTATGACTCTCGTCGACAATGGTGACACGACCTTCTCCGTGAAGGACCGAGTCGGGAAAGAACGACGGTTCAACCAGGCCGGCCGGCTTCTGTCGTTGAAGGACCGAAACGGCAACACAACAGCACTCACTTATGATGCCAATCAGGACCTGATCGCGGCCACGGATCAAGCCGGACGTACGTTGACGTTCACTCCGAACGCTAACGGGACTATCTCGGAGATTAGCGATTCATCCGGCTCGATTGCAACATACGAATACGAGTCTGGCACAACACGGTTGAAGACGGTTACCTTTGCGGACGGTTCCAAATACAAGCTTACATACATTACGGTTGCCGGTAAGACCGTTCTCACAACTGTTAAGGACGCTCTGGATAACGTCCTAGAATATCACGAATACGATACGAGCGCCCGAGCTATAACCTCTGAAAAACAAGGCGGTCAAGAAAAGTTTACCTTCTCATATCAGACGCTTGCATCATTCTACAGACAGACAACCGTGACCGACGGCCTCGGCCGCGTTATGAACTACTGGTTCCTGCAGAACGGAGGTGAATGGCCACTTGAAAAGGTCGAAGGAATTTGCTGTGGTCAGGGCGGTTCCGAGACAGCGAAGTACTTCTTCGATAACGACCTGAACGTCAAACGAAGAACCGATGCGTTTGGACGTCCGACGGATTTCACGTATGATTCGAGCGGAAACAAACTGACCGAAACCGATTATCTGGGAACGCAAAAATGGACGTACAATACTTTCGGAGAGGTCCTGACCTATCAGGACCGTATCGATTCCCAAGCGAACCCGATCGTTTACACCGCCGCCAACACTTTCGATACGAACGGGAACTTGCTGACGCGCATGGACGCGTTGGGGAAAGTGACCACTCTTACGTACCCGACGACGAACAACAAGGGCTTGCCGGAATCCATCAAGGACGCACGCAATAACACGACCAAGTTCAAATGGTTTAGCTCCGGGCTGTTGGACGAGATCGACGACCCATACACGAAGAAAACGAAGTTCACCTACGACGCGCGCGGGCGCACCAAGACGATCACGAACGCTCTGAATCATGTCACGCAGTATAATTATTTCGACGATACCAACCGAAAGTTGGAGATGATCCTACCGAACACGGAAAAGATCACCTACAAGTACGACATCCGCAGGTTGTTGGAATCGGTCACGGATGAGCGCGGAAAGGTTACGAATTACGAGGTCGACCCGGCATATCGAATAAAAAAGATAACGGACACGCTTGGGCATGTCAAGGAATTCGGGTACGACGCGATGTCGAATATGACATCTTACAAAGACCCGACCGGGAACATAACCGAGTACGGGTACGACGGCTACAACCGGTTGAAGGAAATCAAATACCCCGCGGCCGAGAGCGGTGGGACGCAGTTGAAGGAACGGTTCCAGTACGATGCGCTTGGCCGCATCAGGTACTACTACGACATCGCCGACCGGTTGACGGAGTATACGTATTTCGACCTTGAACGAAGAAACACGATCAAGAATCCAGAGAACGAGACAACCACCATCAAATACAACCAGCGTCTGCAAACCACCGAAGTGAAGGATGCCGTAAATCAAACTTACACGTTCGCGTACGACACTTTGGGTAGGCTGCTCGGCCAGACGAGGGCGGGCGGGACAGTGAGTTTTCAATATGATGAAGTCGGCAACAGAAAGAAGCGGATCGACTACGCGGGACGGATCACGAATTACACATATGACAACCTCAACCGCCTGACGAAGATCGAATACGGCGATCCGGTTGCGGCGGGTGCACCACCGAACGCGGAGGCGACCTACGGTTACGACGAAATCTCGCGGCTGACCTCAGCGACCAACGAGGCTGGGACGGTGAGTTTCGCTTACGACAATCGAAATCGCGTCACGAGCACGACGGACGTTTTCGGGAAAGTTATCGGGTACGAGTATGAGCGGACGGCGACGCTGAATCGA
>CAUJFK010000301.1 GCA_963169175.1 Acidobacteriota bacterium
TCATGCGACCACTCCATTTTCATGAAGCCCGGGTACGATGTCGGGTTAGGAAAGCCAAAAATAAAACCAATGCCCTCCTCCCTCGCCAACTCGAATGTTTTCTTCGCTGTCCGATAAAATAAGCCCTTTTTGCGATGCTTGGTATGCGTCATTGTGCTGCCCGATTGGGCCGCGAGATATTTTTTGCCATGGTACTCAACATAACAAGGAAATATTCCGTAAAACGCGGCTGCGTCGCCCCTGTCACGCTTGCAGGCCAAATAGGCAACATAACTTGTTCCCCAAGCGGTCGTATCAAACAAGTTCTTGTTATCCTCAAGAGTCGGCTTCACACCAAAGGCATCCTCAGCCAAAAGCGAAAAATCGCCGAGGCGATCTCCTGACATTCTTACAAGATCGTAATCGTCACTCATATCTGCCAGTACGGCCGAAGCTAACAAATCCAACTTTTTTAATTCATCGATCCTATTAAATTCTGACTAAGTGAAAAGTGCTAAGTCTGAAGTGAAAAGTTATAACTTCAAACTTTTGCCTTATCACTTACTCCGGAGACATCGCTGCGATCTCGTGAGGTTCGTGGCGGAGAAGCCGGACAGGACCACAAAACAAGCGAAACCAGATCACAAAACTAACGAAACGGAGGAGACACGCCTCATCTAGCTGTCCTTCGTTCCAAGCCGTTTCAAGCAGGCTTCGATCTCGTCGGCCTCATCTGAAAAAACAGACTTTTCACCGAACCTTACCTGATTATACTTTTCCGTGACCTTCACCGCCTCGGGCATTCCAACGGCGTAAGCAAATTCCATTGGCGTCTGGTGCGGCTCGCGGACAAATCCTTTTTCCGCAAGTATGGTTTGCATCCGCTCATAGAACTCAACTATCGACGCGTTCCGATCTCCAGAGACGCGGCCCCAAAGTTTTCGCCAAACCTTTGATTTTACTATCCTGCGGCCCAACCAGACAAGCACAAGGACGCCCGACAGGCCCGCAACCAGATACAAGGCACCGCTGCCGGCGGCGGCGAGGCTTGTCTCTATGCCCTTGTCGCCGCGGACCTCGCTCCACCATTCAGAAAGCTGCTTCGTTAAACCGTCCAGCCAGCCGGATGTTTTCGACTGATAATCAGCAACGCCGCGACGGACCGATGTGAACAATGAGCGCTGTTCCTGGTTATCGTAGGCAACAAAATATTGTATCCAGAATGTTTCCAGAGCTTCGAGATATTTGTTGAATTTCGCGGTCAGGCCGACGGTTGCTCCGCCGGTTGGCTGGCCGGCAAATGGTGTCGGATCGAATGTTACCCACACGTCTTCTCCCGGAAAATACACCTCAACCCACGAATGAGCATTCTTCTGCCGCACCAGCCAGACATCGGCCGCATCATTGTATTCGCCGCCGGAAAATCCGTTTACAACGCGCGTCGCAATACCCTGTGTCCGCAGCATCACGGCCATCGCCGTCGCAAAATACTCGCAATGCCCTTCGCGAACATTGAAAAGAAAATCTGCCAGCGGCTGCTCGCCCGACGCCTTCTGCTCCAGCGTGTAACCAAAATTGTTCTGCAGATAAGATTCGATCGATCTTGCCTTATCGTACCGGTGTCGCGCGTTTGCCGAAATATCAGCGGCCAGCCGGCCGATACGCGGATCGATCTCGTCTGGAAGTTGAAGATAATTGTCAACGACGCTGCTATAGATAGCGCGGTCGGCCCGCAGTTCGGAAACGGACGGCAGCGAACGGTCTGAGAAGACCTTATAGCTAATTCGCTCCTTTATCCGGCTGAACGAGACTGCATCATGCCGGTCTTTGAAAAGAACATTGAAATTTCCCTGGACACCGATCATTCGCGGCAGGCCGAACAGGACCGGGCTGTCCAGCGGCTCAAGATAGATCGTTTGGATAGTAAGGCGTTCGCGGCCCGAAGGGTCGTCGAGCCTTATCAGGTCGTGCTCGCTCGGAACGTGCGTTTCTTTTGCATTGGCCTGGCTCCGTGACCACGACCGGTCATCGAAAGTATCGAGCGCGATGCCTCGCCATTTTAATCGCGAGGCCTCAACGTTCTGTCCCTCGACGCGAACGCGCATCACGATCTCTTCGTTCTGCTGAATATTCCCGATGCCGCCAAGTTTGACCGTATCGGAGAATCCGGAAGATGTCGATAAACTCTCGCCGCCCCCAATGCCGGCACCGCCAACACGCGGTAAAAGAAAGAATAACGGAACCGCGAGGAGGATAATGAAACCGATCAGGCCAGCGGCCGTCAAAGGCAGCCGCCGCGTCCGTATTTGCTCCGGTTGGGCGCTGTCAAGACTCAGCTTGTTGATCGTTGCCGTCCCTGTCTTTCTGATCTCAAAAACGATCGCCGTCCACACCATTACGAACACATAAAGCACGAAAGACAGCAGATAGGTTGCGCTTATGCTCAAACCGGCGGCCAACAGCACTTCGAAAAATGCCATTAGGTAAAGGAAGATCCAATCCCGATCGGACTTGTGCTGAAGTATCTTTATCGCGGACAAGGACAGTATCAGCCGGCTCAAAATCCCGGCCACCATCATTCCGCTGTCGGCAAAATGGAAGAATCCGCTACGGTACAGCAAATAGAAAGCTGGCAAGGCAGCGACGATCATCGCCGTGCCGATCCGCTCAGAGATCTGCCAACGCGTGCCTTCGGTAAACCAGGCGCAGGCCAAAATAAGCACGAACACGCCCGTCCCAAACGCGCCAAACGTCCCCGAAACCCACAGCGAAAAAAAACCGCAAAACACGGTCGCGTAGGAAAGAATTTTGAAAAGCCTGTCTAAACTCACGCTCGTTCGGGCAAAACTTGCAACCAGTTAAGATTATTGCACAGGCTATTTCGTTGTAACAGACTATTTGCCCACGCGAGACTACAATGCAGAAGCCCGCATGTGTTAGGGGCGTAATGGATACATCAAACATTACGCCCTTTTCGTGGGTTTCGTCTTTTTTGATTCGCCGCTTTCGTGGTAATGCGCGAACATCACGACCACGAACCCTCACGTCATTAAGGGCGTGATCCGTCCACCTCATTTGCCAGTTTTTCCAGCAGCATATCGACCATCTTCAAATGCGTACGAAACGATAGGCATGCAAAACGCATAGTGAATTTTCCATTGAGCTTTGTCGAAGAAACAAAGACGCGGCCGTCTTCGATGATCTTGTTCATTAGCTGTTTATTGAATTCATCTGTATCGCCTGAGCTCGGGATGTAGCGAAACGTGACGACCGATAGCTCAGGTTCGAGATCGCTTTCAAATCCCAGCCTTTTCACTTCGGCGTAAAAATATTTCGCAAGCAGCAGTTTCTCTTCAAGACAAGCCCGAAACGGTGCCACACCGTGCAGTTTCAACGGCAGCCACAGCCGCAGCCCGCGGAAATGCTTCGTCAGCTCGGGCGAGATCTCAGCCGGCGATATTTCGTCCTGTGCTGAGAAGGCATCCTGCATGTAATTGGCGTTAAAACTGTAAGAACGCGCAAGATCGCTGACGTTTTTGACAAGAACAACGCCCAAGCCATATGGCAGAAAAAGCCCCTTGTGCGGATCGATGATAAGAGAATCAGCGAGCTCTAATCCGCGCAGCTTGTCTTTCCCCTCATCGGTCAGAATAAAAAAGCCTCCGTACGCCGCATCGATGTGATACCAACAACCGGATTCCTTTGCGATTGCTCCGATCTCAGGCAGCGGATCAATAGCCCCGACATCTGTAGTGCCCGCGGATGCAACAATAAGGAATGGGTTCAGTCCCGCCGCCGTGTCCGCCTCGATCTTGTCCGCAAGATCTTGCGGCAGCATACGGAATCTGTCATCCAGATCGATATATCGGATAATGCATTCGCCCAACCCGGCAACGCGAATCGCCTTGTCAATGGAATGATGCGTTTGCCGGGAAAGATATATCACCGACCGCGGTACATCCGCCGACTTTATGTTGCGCCCATCGCGAGCCGTGACGACCGCGATCAAATTCGCCAGGCTGCCGCTGGTCGTAAGATTTCCGCCCGCCTCCGCCGGATACCCAACCTGATCGCACATCCAACGGATGAGCATATTCTCCATCCGCACGGCGCCAGGGCTCGCATAGAAAACACCGGCGTAGCGATTGAACACATCCGCCAGATAATCGCCCAACGCCGAATAATAGATACCGCCGCCGGGAATGTACGCGAGATGGCCGCCCGATGCGGGATTCAGCCCGGGCGTATCGACATTCGTTCGGATCAGATCGATCGCCGCATCGATACCGATTCCATCTTCCGAGATCGGCGAATCAAGCAAACCTTCGCCCTTCCCGGCCGATGTCTCGTACGCTTTTATGGATTCGATATTGTCGAGAAAATTTTCAGAGTAACTAATGACGTGTTGGCGAACCTCATCGCGTTGCCGCGGCGATGGTTCCAATTGTCTGGCAAGCTGTTCCAGTTCCAGGAGTTTGTCTCTCATATTCAGCGACAATTATAGATCATACGCCGTGACCGTTGCACCACGTCCATGCAGAAGCCCGCACGATAGTAAGGGCATCATCGCTACATTCGGCAAGCCTCGGGCGTAGTTCCAATGCACAAGCCCGCACGATAGTAAGGGCGTACATCCAACCATGCGTGTATTGCCATTACTTCGTGCGGGCTTCTGCAATGCATCCTCAGAACCGGGAGCGATAGCGACTGGGTTCTTTTCTCAGCCGCAACAACCTCCCGCTTCCCTTGCTGTCATTTCCTCGCACTCGTTTCACGTACCGAACTCAACACCCATTTTTCCAATCGCGCATCCGGGCGCAATCCTAGTCCGGCATCGGGTACCGCAGTCCTCAGAGACTAAAACGCTGGTACGACCAGGCGGCCGCTTCCTGGTACCCGAAAAAGCGCTGTCAAAACTCTTTAGAAATGTCCTACATCTGAACTCTTTAGAAATGTCCTATTCCAGAGAGAGCCGGTTTAGATGTTGCGTGCCGGATTTAATGTTTGGCGAGGGGCTTGTCAAGCTTTCAGCGACTGGAAGGAGCGTTTTAAGAAAGCTTGACAAGTCGCTCGACAAACATACACTTTCACACCGTCTGA
>CAUJFK010000302.1 GCA_963169175.1 Acidobacteriota bacterium
CGGAAACGATCAGGCTGATCTGTTGCGAGGCCGCCGCTCGGATTGCCAGGCCGCCGCCTTTTACAGCCGAGACCGCACGCCTAACCGAATTTATCTCGGTGATCGAGGCACCCGATGTTACAAGGGACTGGTTCAGCTCTCTAAGATCAGACAAAGTGACCCGTGGATCACGCGGCAGGTCCATCATCGCCGAACCGCCGCCCGAGATCAGAAACACGATTGTGGCCCTTTCACGATTTGCCCGTTCAAGCAACGAAAGGCAAGCCTTTGCCGCCTCGAAGCTTTCTTCGTTGGGCAACGGGTGCCCGCCAAAAAACTTCAGCCAAACCGGTCCGATTGGAGAATTTCCGTAAGCTGGTTTTGCCCCCGAAACTACTCCTGCCTTGACATACATTCCCGCAACACGATCAAATGCTTCCGCCATCGGGTACGCCGCCTTACCTATCGCAACGACATAAAGCGATCCCGAATGTGCGACGGCGGATTCGCCATCGATCAGAAGATCCGACCCGTCGGTCCGCACGGCGTTTTCTATCGCAGCACCGGCATCAACCCGCTTCAGTGCCTCACAGAAAATCGCCTTCGCCGTCAGAATGTGCTCTCGGTTTGGCGTCATCTAAATTCCGAGATTTAATTTCTTGATCTCCTTGATCAACAGGTCGGCCTCGATTCGATGCCCGCCGCTGTTTGGATGCATTCCATCTGTGAACAGATCGTCCATGGATTGCCCTTTCTCCTTGCCGTAGCGATAGTAAACAGAAAAAAGATCAACGACCGGTACCGCATTCTTTTTGCCAACCGACTTCAAAGCGGCGACGTAATCCTTCTTCATAAAATTAAATCCATCCGGATCGGCCGGATCGTATGGCGGCTTTCCATACATCGAGCGTAATTTCTCGGTCCATCGTGTCGGCAGCGGTGTAACAAGAATGACCTTTGCCTTCCTTGCCTTAAGTGTCGCGATCATTTCGCTTAGATTATTGACATAGTCCGCGACGGGCACTCGCGGGCCGGTCGCGGGCGGGTCCTTCCAAACATCGACGGCGGAATCATTATTGCCGAACTGAATGATGACGAGGTCCGGAGATTTGGCAAGCACATCCTTTTCAAATCGCTTTTTGGCGTGTTCAGTCGTATTTCCGCCGATGCCGGCGTTTATCACTTCGGCATTTTTACTCGACAGAATTTCCCGCAGAATATCTGAATAAGTCACAACGCCCTTGCGCGGGGCGGTGATCGAATCGCCAAACGCGACGATCGTTAGCTTCTTCGCTTCGGCCGTCTGAGAAAATGCGGCGAGACTCATGACCATGACAATGATCATTACACCAATTACATTTGTTTTCATCGCTATGATCTACAGCATACAACCTGGTACTAGATTCTAAAATTCGATGACCTGTCGAACGGCTTTCCCCTCGGCCAAACGGTCAAATCCGATATTGATCTCATCAAGCTTTATCGAGTGGGTCCGAAGCCGATCGATCGGGAGCATCCCTTTCAAATGCATTTCGATATATTGCGGGATGTCGCGGCTCGGCAGGCAAGAACCCATATATGATCCTTTAACGGTCCGCTCTTCCGCAACAAGGCTGAAGGCGGGAATAGAGAACATTCTTTCCGGATGCGGCAGGCCCGCTGTGATCGTCGTACCGCCTCGTCTGGTTGCCTGATACGCCTGGATCAACACCTGTTCGCTGCCGACGCCTTCAAATACATGATCGGCACCGCCAGAGGTGATCTGTCTGACGGCCTCGACCGCATCTACCTCCGATGCATTCACGGTGTGCGTGGCGCCGACTAGCCGCGCGAGTTCCAGCTTGTCGTCGAGCCGATCAATAGCGATGATCGGAAATGACTTTGCGTAGCTTGCGCCCATCACCATGCTGAGCCCTACGCCGCCAAGGCCGAAAACGGCAACCGAGTCTTCGGCTTCAACCTTTGCCGTATTCAGAACTGCTCCAACTCCAGTCAGCACCGCGCACCCGAACAGGGCCGCGATGTCCAATGGCAAAGACTTGTCGATCCGTACAAGTGATTCCCGAGCAACAACCGTTAGTTCGGAAAATGCCGAAACACCCAAGTGGTGATTTATCGACGATCCGGAATCAGAAAAATGGCGCGCACCTGATAGGAGTGTTCCGGCGACATTCGCTTTTGCACCGGGTTCGCATAACGCCCCGCGGCCCTGCAAGCAGAAAGAACAACTGCCGCATACAGGTACGAAACTGAAAATTACATGGTCGCCCGGACCAAGGTCCTTAACCGCCAAGCCGACCTCACGAACGATACCGCTCGCCTCATGGCCAAGTACCATCGGCATTACCCGTGGCCTCGAACCATCAATTACCGAGAGGTCCGAATGACAAAGTCCGGCCGCCGCGAGCTCGACCAACACCTCATTCTCGCCCGGACCGGCAAGCGTAATTTCCTCGACGCGGAGCGGCAGGCTCTCCGCATAAGGGAACGGCTTGCCCATTTCAGTTAATACTGCAGCTTTGGTCTTCATCATTTTTGTTCGTGATTCACATGGCCGATCACAATTCCCTTGAACCGCGAAGCGAGCTTGTCTTCTCCTGATGCTCCGAAGAATGTATTGTTGGCGAAAATGAACTTTGTATCCATTAGCGGCTGGGGAAGTTTCGAGATCAATTCATACTTATCTGCCTTCGGCAAATATCGATAAACCGTATCGAGGCCGGCATCTGAGTAACCACCGAGAAGATATACAAACTTGCCGTCCGCTCCGGCCCAAAATGCACGCATCGCGATGGGCATCTTCTTAATGCTGGTCCAGGTATTTGTCTTGGTGCTGAATCGATATGCGTCATCCAGATTATGTGGCGGTTCGCCCGACCTCTGTGTTATTCCGCCGAACACAAATATGTCCGTACCGACAGCGGCCGCGGAAAATATCTGTCTCGGCCCGCCCGGTATTGCCGGCCCGCTATCCCATTTGTTCGAATTCGTGTCGTAGATCCAAACATTTCTTGATGCGGTGGTCACATCGGCCGGGTTTGAAGAACCTCCGAAAACATAAATCTTTTCCCCCACCGTTGCGTATGCCGGGAAGATAAACGCCGCGGGCGACTCCCCTATTTTGTCCCAGCTTCCTTTTCGAAGCCGGTAAACATCCTTGTTCGGCCGTCCGCCGCCGTCAACGCCGCCGAGCAAAAAAATGTCCTTGCCGACCGCCGCGGTCGCGCCGTATCCGAACGCCTTAGGTATTGGCTTCACGACCGACCATTTGTCCGCTTTTGGATCATAAAAACTGGCATCATCGGTCCAGAGTTTTTTTCCGTCTTTCCAAAAACTTCCACCCGCAAGCCAGAGGCCTCCATTTTGCCAGACCGCAAAGTAGCCGCCTCTCGGCAGCGGAATGTCTTCGCCGCGTTTCCACTCGATACTCATTTGTTCGTTTATCGCTTGGCCCAAACAAATTCCTAAAGAAAATAGAAGTAGGAACAGGAATCCGACACTTTTCATGGACGCCCTCCCGGAAATTCTTCCTGCCCCAAGACAGGCGCATCCGACCCGCGTCCCAGAAAGAGGCTGACAAGTGCCGTCACGCCAAAACCGACAATGAACGAGACCGGGATTATCCAGATAAACGACAGCTGCTGCTTAACGCCAAATATCTGCTGGCTAAATCCTATATAAAGGCTCGTCAGAACTGACGCCGCGAATCCAATAAGCACCGAAAGCGGGTTCGATCGCCTTAACAGCATGCCGGCAAAAAATAGAATCGCGAGCGGCCCAACGAATAGATTGACGACGCGGCCGCTAAGCTCCACCAGGTTCCATGTAGATCGCTCCATGCCGAGAGTGAATCCAATAGCGAGCAGAACACCGACGCCGCCCATCACGATACCAATGAGGCGTTCGACGACCAACGGCTTTTGGAAAAAGCCGATCCAGGTTTTCTTTGGCTGGATCTTGGTGATCAATACGCTGGATATCGCATTCATTCCCGAACTAAGCCCCGACATTGCAGCGGCGAGCAATCCCGCAACTATCAGCCCGGCGATACCGTGCGGCAGTTCTGCGACGACGAATTGGATCATTGTTCGGTCCGCTGTCGCGGCGATCTGCTGTTGAAACTCATCGATGGGCAGCGATGACCGATACCTGTAAAAGGCAAACAAAGACAGCCCGCATATCGCCAGAAATAGTACCGAAGCCAGATTCGAGATTATGTAAACCCAAACACTGCGGCGGGCCGCCTGGAGCGATGGCGTGCTCAGATATCGCTGAACGATCATCTGGTCAGATGAACTTACGCAAACAAAATAGAAGAAGACCGAGGCCATGTTGCCCACGGTCGTCATACGGACAGTCGGGTCAAGACTAAAAGTTGTTATCTCGGTTCGTCCGGCCTGCGAAAATGAATCCCACCAGCCAAACGGCCCGACACCGGTCGCGTACATTACATACATCGGTATCACGAGTGCACAGCCCGTAAACAGCATTGTCTGGATAAAGTCAGTCCATATGACCGACTGAAGGCCGCCAGCGGAAGTATAAAAGGTAGTAATGATCCCGATGACGGCAATTATGAAAAATATGTTCCAGCCGGTAACTTGCGCTACCGCAAGGCTTGCGGTATAGATTATCGCCCCCATCCACAAAAGGGTTTTAAGCACAAAGGTGTACTCGGAAACTCTTGTTACCCTGATATCGAAACGTTTATCCAGATAGTCATACGCGCTGCTGATAGGGAGGCTCATTATGATCGGCAGCACGATCCTGTTTATTACGGGAACGATAAACGGAACGATCAAATACGCTACAAAGAAGCCGAGCCCGTATCGGATCATCTCGCCGGGCACAGCCATAAAGCTGATGGTCGAGAATAGCGACAGGCTCCCGCCGACAAGGATCCAGTGCATCCCGCGGCCACCTAGAAAAAAGTCCGTTCTGGAATCGAGTTTTCGCGAGAAATATAGCCCGATAAGCGACATCGCTGCCATATACCCAACGACGACGGCAATATCAAGCGCGTTAAGCTGCATAATTCGTTTTAGGAACGTGAGTTCTAGTGGCCTGAAACATATCTACTTGAAAGTAGCTTCATGTCTATCTCGTCGTTTTGTGTCCTTTGTGTTCATGCTCCGCGGCCTTTTTGTGAACGGACCATTAACACAACGTTCCCCAAAGTGAAGACACAAAGATCACAAAGGTACCCGCGATAGAATTGTTACTGTCAACTAGTCGGACAGTAATTCGGCAACAAGGCAAACCGGATCGCCGGGACTCACCAAAGCCTCAGACCGAAGAACGGCAACAATGCCACTACTCATGGTCCTCACCTCTTCGAGCACTTCACCAAACAGATCGCGGACCTCACCGACCAGTTGGCCGTTTTCGACATGGTCAAGCAGATTCACCCGCTGCACAAAAAAGCCGCTAACGTTCACCGACTGTGTGCGATCTACATCGCCGGACCCGAAAAGATGCAATTTTGGAACGAAGGACGGCGCTTCGCGATCGATGATCTTTAGATGGCCGAGTAGATTGAGCAGCGAACTGACGTAGTATGGAAGCTCAACATTTGATACGCGTCGGCCGCTCGGTGACTCGACATAGAGCCATGGAATTCCCCGCATGATCGCTGCACACAATGTGCGGCCAGGCCCGACATCCGGATGTCCCCAGACCACCGGCATTCCCGTCCGAAACGCCGCTTCCTTCGATGCTTTTGCGGCTTCGGTCCCGCTCGCGTCATATCCCGCCATCGTCGGCATAAGCGAGGCCGACGCCGAATGCAGATCAATGAAAAAATCAGCTTGAGAAATGATCAGTTCACTTAAATAATAAGCGATCCTTTCGGTAACGCTTCCGTCCTTTCGCCCCGGAAATGTCCTTGCGAGATTAAGCGAATCGATCGGGCTTGATCGCTGAACGGAGCGAAATGCGGGAACGTTTGCAACCGGAACTGCGATAAATCTTCCGGTCATTCCGTCCGTGTCCAATCGGCGAAAAACGTCTTGTATTGCCTGAACACCTTCAAGTTCGTCGCCATGAACTGCGGCGAAAGCTACAAGCGTTTTCCCCGGTTGCCGCCCGTTTGCAATAAGCAGCGGAATACCTATCTGTTCGCCGCTTCCGGCCGGAGATATCTCCAGAAATATGGTATGTTTGCCGGTCTCGGAAAAGTCGTCGAACCGGAACCGATCGATCTCAATATTAATTGCCATTCTCAAAACCGTGATCTTTAAAAGATCGCACCGATCTGACCTACGGTCTGCGGGATCGAGCCTTTTTTTATCTGTTCTATTGCGGCATCGATATGCCGCTGCCCGCCACTGACCGTAAAAAGAAAATGTCCGGGATACAGCCCGTCAATGTTCGATCCGGCAAGTTTCGCAAGGTCTTGACGATAACCTTCCATGGTCGAGCCGGGAGCATTTATTAGCCCGATCACGCCGCCATAAAAAAGCACATCGCCGCAAAACAGATCTCGAGATCCGTTGATCTCGACGAGATAGCAGATCGAATCGAGACTGTGTCCGTCAACGCTTATCGCTGTAAACTCGAGCCCCGCAGATTCGATCACATCGCCATCCTGGACAGCCTGATCAACCGTGCAGTTCCTAAACTGGAACCCATCGGGATAAATACCCTTTTCTATTGCCTTGTCCAACCCGGCTTCTTCGGCTGTTCCACGCTCAAGAAGCTCTCGCGTGTTGCCTGAAATATAGACCTTGCAGCCCGTGCGTTCACGTACCTCTGCCGCACCGCACGAATGATCGAAGTGAACGTGCGTCAGCAGCAACGCCTTAATATCCCTTGGGTCAAATCCCTCACGGCGTATATTCTCGAAGATCTTTTCTCCGTCGGTCCCGCCGCCAGCGTCGATCAGCACCAACCCGTCCGGGCCTTTCACCAGATAGACGTGACTGTCCCACCGCCCGGAAATTCCAAGCTGTAAACTGCCAACGAGATAGATATTTTCAGTGATCCTCATTAGTTCGGAACCGCAACGAATGTGCGTGCGATCTCGGTGATCGACCCGAGATGGGCACCGGTCACGTTGTGTATCATCGCGACAACAACCTTCTCCTTCGGATAGACCCACAGATACGACCGCCCGCCGACATTCTCACCCGGATGGAAATAATAAAGACGCCCTTCCTTATCGTGGTTGATCCGCCAGCCCCAACCCGTTCCGGTTTCCTTGCCGTCAGAAGTTTTTTGGGATGTGAACATTTTCTCAAAAGTCCCTTGTTTCAAATAGTCGCCCTGAATATGGCCGGAACCAAACCGAACAAGGTCCTCGGCGGTGGACAAAAGCCCGCCGCCCGCCCAATCGCAGCTTTGATCAACATACGGCGCATTAATCGCCTTTTTTTTCGCATCCAGTGAGTAGAAGCGGCTTCGGTTCGGAATGATCTGCCGGTTGTCGTCCGCACCGGTATTTGACATTCCCAACGGGCCAAAAACCTCGTTCTGCAATAGGTCAAGAAAGTCCTTCCCGCTTGTTCTTTCAAGCATCGCACTAAGCAGGTCAAACCCCTTGGACGAATATCCAAACTTTGTCCCGGGTGCAAAATCGAGCGGATCTGCCTGAAATCGGCCTACGCTCTCGGTCACATTTTTGCAGTAGATCTTTCGATCGAAGAATTCGTCCTTTGCCGGATCGGGATCACGACGGAGATGCCGGATGCCTGATAAGTGTCCGACAAGTTGCCGGGCGGTAATCACGACACCCTTAGAAGGAAACTCCGGCACGTATTTTTGAACGGGCGCATCAAGGTCAAGTTTCCCTTGTTCGTACAACCGCGCCATTGCCGCTGCGGTGATCGTCTTAGAAACGCTCGCGATCCGAAACCGCGTTGCCGGCGTCACTTTTAAATTATTCTCAAGATCAGCAAATCCAAATCCTTCTGACCAAACGATCTTACCGTTAATCGAAACGGCGATCGACAATCCGGGGATCTTTTGGGCCGCCATCGTCGCGGCGATAATTTCGCGGCTCTTGTTAACCGCTTCTCGATACCGGGCGGAAACTTGAGAATCTGCCGCACGCGGAAATATTGCTCCGACAACAAGCATGAGCCAGATAACGAAGTAAACTTTTCGTCGCGCCCAATATTTCATTCCGCCTGGCCTTTGGCCCTTTCGTCCGGCACCGGAAGCCCAACATCGAAAAGGATCTGACGTACTTTTTCACGGCCTTCTCCGTCACATGCTCTATAGGGCCCGATCGTCGCTTTTTCGCAGATGCCGAGAAGCTGCAATGCGGCCTCGAATCCGCCCCAAATATCGCCATACTGGAAAATTCCGCACACCTTTTTTAGATCGCGGCTTTTAGAGAAAGCGGTTTCGTAGTCCTTTGCAATAAAAGCGGAATACAGATCGGCGGCGATCCTTGGCGCGATATTGTGTGCTCCGCCAATTACCCCGTCGGCGCCCATCATCAGGCACTGCGGTATCAGCAGCTCGGTACCAAAAAAAACGTCGAAGTTCTCTTTTCCTCTAAGAGCGTCAAAGAGATCGGTCCATCGATTACAGTCCTGACTTGTTTCTTTTAATCCAACGATGTTTGGTTCATTAGCAAGCTCGACTATAGACGCGATGTCCAGGTCCAACTTTGTCAGATAAGGATTGTTATAGATGAACACCGGCACTCCCGATGCGTTCGCAATGTCGCGAAAAAAGTTCTTTCCCTGCTCCTGCGTCAGTTTGTAATAGTAGGGCGGAACCGCGGTCACATAATCGATCTTTAATTTTTCGATTTCCTTTATCTTTGTAACAACGCGTTTCGTTCCGCTGTCAGAAACGCCGGCGATCACAGGTATGCGACCCTTTACTTCATCGACAACAATGTCGATCAGCCGTATCTGCTCGGCATCTGTAAGCAACGCAAAGCATCCCATCGTCCCATTCGCAAATATGCCGTTTACGCCTCCGTCGATCAGATACCGAACCAAATTTCGGAGTCCCTTCTCATCGACTCTTTCGTCTTCCAACACCGGCGTTCCGATCGGCGGAATAATTCCTTTTAACCCCATAAATCCGTTACTCCCTAGATAGCGGTCCAACCACCATCAACCATTAAATTATGTCCCGTGATATACGCCGAAGCATCCGAGGCAAGAAAGACCGCAGCACCTTTGATATCGTCGTCGGTTGCCATGCGCCCGAGCAAGCTTTGCTTCGCGTAGTTTTTAATAAATATGTCGGGTTGGTCCGTTTGAAATCCGCCCGGGCTAATACAGTTAACCCGTATCCCAAATCTGCCGTAATAGCTGGCGGCGTAACGCGTAAAATTGATCATGCCGCCCTTGGAAAATGCATAGTTTGCCGGACTTGTTATATCGGTTCCTTCGTAGATATTAAAGTTCGGGCCGACCACGCCGTAGATCGAGGAAATATTGATGATCACACCTGAGTGTTGATTGATCATCTGCTCGCCGAAGATCTTGCACGACATGAAGAACCCCGTCGAATTAACCTTCATCGCGCTCACCCAGTCCTCTTCGGTAACAGTCGAAGGATCTCCTCCGGCTCGCGCAACGGCATTGTTAAAAAGGATGTCCAGCTTGCCAAATTCTGAGACGATACCGTCGCAAAGGGCCTGTATGGATTCGCTCGAACCCAAATCCAAAACGGCCGACGAGACTTTCAACCCCTCAGCCGTCAACTCGCCCGCCACTTTCTGACACTGATCCAAATTGCGCGATGCGATCACAACGTGCGCTCCGGCCTCTGCAAGAGCGCGACTGATATGGATCCCGTAAATTCCAGCGCCGCCAGTCACCAGGGCGACCCGGCCGTCCAGCCTGAATAGATCGTTTGTATTCATTGCTTACCGATAAATGAAATTAGTGCCTCATTGAATTGTTCCGGCTGTTCGAGATTTGAATAATGGCCGGCATTTTTAATAATGCAGAGTTCTGAGTCCTTTACCTGACTGTGCATTTTCCGGCCGGTTTCGGTACCGGTCAGCGCGTCATCCTCGCCAAAAATAAAGAGGGTCGGAACATTGATCTCAGGCAACAGATCGCTATTGTCTTTTCGAGCGGCCATTCCGCGCAAAGCTCCCATGGCTGCCTGTGGTTCGGTGTCGGCAAATCTTTGCTCCAGATCCGCGAGCAGTTCCCGGTTGTTTTCCTTTGTAAATTCGCCGACGAGTACTGGCAGCATATTGTCGATCAATACCTGCGATCCAACTTCTTCTATCTTCTTGATCAATTTGAAGCGGTTTTCTCGCTTTTCTTCGGTGTCGGCGGCACTGGTCGTATCGCATAAGACCAACCCGCTAAACAGATCCGGCTTGAGACGAAAAAGTGCGAAGGTCACATAACCGCCCATCGAGAGTCCGCCGATGATCGCCTTTTCTATTTTGAGGTCGTCAAGAAGCTCGGCCACATCCCACGCCATTTCCTCCATCGTATTGATGTCAGCCAGGCTCTTCGTTTCACCAAAGCCACGCAGGTCCGGCAGGATCAGTCGAACATTCTCCGAAACAAGCTCCTTCTTCTGCGGCTCCCACATCCGGCGTGAGAGCGGAAAACCATGCAGCAAAACCAAAGGCACCCCGTCGCCGTGATCTTCAAATTTGATCTTCATCGCTGATATTCCGCGTCCTCAGGTTTCAATGCGTCCTAATAGATCAAAAAACCGCCGTCAACTATGATCGTTTCGCCCGTTATGTATGACGCGTCATCTGAAGCGAGAAATACGGCCGTCGGACCTATTTCAAACGCTTCTCCGCGGCGGTTCAAAGGGATTTTACGCACATAGTTGCCGGAAAACCCTCTTTCTTTCTTATCTTGAACCACATTTTCACTCGTCTCGGTTCGGATGTCGCCCGGTGCGATCG
Organism: Acidobacteriota bacterium; assembly: GCA_963169175.1. Classification (GTDB taxonomy): domain Bacteria; phylum Acidobacteriota; class Blastocatellia; order Pyrinomonadales; family Pyrinomonadaceae; genus OLB17. The sequence goes on from CAUJFK010000302.1 coordinate 10,829, forward strand.
CGTTTACCCGAATCCCGTGCGGGGCAAGTTCAAGGGCCATGGCCTTCGTTAACCCGGTCAAGGCGGCTTTGGTGGCGCAATAGACCGATGCTCCTTCCTGTGCGGCATACGCACCGACCGATGAAATATGAATGATCGAACCGCCGCGGCCGGCCATGGTACGCGCAACTTCCTGCGAAACAATAAACGTGCCTTTCAGATTTACGTCTATTGTCCGTTCGAGAAGTTCATCAGTAACGTGCAGGAAATGGTCGGAAACCTTTGGTCCTGTCATTGCTGCGTTGTTTACGAGGATGTCTATCGCCCCGCATCGTTCGATCGTATCGGCGACAAGCTTTTTCACCATCTCACGTGAGCTTATATCGGCCTCCATCGGAATGACGATGTGTCCTTCGGCCTCAAGTTCTGCCGCCGCTTTTTCCGCTTTCCCGATCATCGACTGCGCGATAACGACCACGGCCCCGGCTTCCGCCAGTGAACGGCTGATACCTTTGCCGATCCCGGTGCCGCCGCCTGTCACTATTGCTACTTTTTTCTCAAGCTTCATTTATTGAATGATTCGATAGCCCCTCGATAACCAGCAAAAGAGCGGAGTGATCCAGATCGCCGTTTCCACTTGCCACAAGGTGAGTGAACATTTGATCGACAAGGGCCGAAACCGGCAGTGCAACGCCAAACTCACGAGCGGTTTCGAGAATGATGCTCATATCTTTGCGATGAAGACGCGCCTTGAAACCCGGTGTAAAATCGTGGTTTATCATCGTCGGGCCACGAAGGTCCAGAACGCGGTTCTGAGCAAGTCCGCCGCTCAAAACCTCCAGGATCACGTCCGGGTCAACGCCGGCCTTCGAACCCAAAACCATCGCTTCGGAAACAGCCTCGATCACAAGTGCCACGACGACCTGATTGCATGCCTTCACGATCTGTCCGGACCCGACCGGGCCGCAGTGTCGGATCGTTTTGCCCATTGCCTCAAATACCGGGAGGGCACGATTAAAATCATTCACGTCCCCGCCGGCCATGATAGACAGCGTTCCGGCAATCGCCCCCTTGTCACCGCCGCTGACTGGGGCATCCAGCATCTGCACGCCTGCTTTTTCAATCTCGGCGGCGATCTTTCTGGTCATGACCGGCGAGATGGTACTCATATCTATCAGCAGCAGACCTTTTTTCGCACCTTCAAGAACACCATTTTTGCCGAGAACGACAGCCTCGACATCAGGCGAATCCGGCAGCATCGTGATAACGATATTGCTCTGCTCAGCAACCTCTTTCGATGAGTTTGCGGCAGTTGCTCCTTCAGCCTCAAGTTCAATGACCGCGGCCCGGCTTCGGTTGTAAACTCGCGGAACGTACCCGGCCGTTATTAAATTCCGGACCATCGGCTTGCCCATGATCCCCAAACCGATAAAACCAATGTTCTCCTTTCCGCGTTCCATTTTCGTTACAATTCCAGCTTTTCGAGATGAATACCGCGGCGATGCTCGCGCGGCAACCAGTCAAGCGACTCCTCTGTCGTCCCGTTCGCAACATACTCCAACCCGACGGAACCTTGATAATCACATTTTTCGATCGCTTCAAAAACCCGCCGGTAATTTACCTCGCCCGTCCCGGGATGATGACGCAAGGGCGAATCGGCGATCTGGATATGTCCGATACGGTCAATATGCTTTTCCAACGTGGCGATAATGTTACCCTCCATTCTCTGCATATGATAGATATCGTAAAGGTATTCAAGGTTCGCGGCACCAACGGAATCAAGAAAGGCCAGCGTATCCGCCGTGTTCGTGAACGGATAAAATTTGTTGTCGAATGCATTGATCGCTTCAACCAATATCGTTATCCCGACCGCCCTCGCCTCTTCACATATCCATCTCAAATTCTCCCTGATGCGGCCAATCTGCTTTTCTCTTTCCTCGCCAGGCCGAAGATTTCCGGCCAAAGCCGTTAGTTTCCCGCAGCCGACCTTGTGCGCGAGTTCAAAGGCGGCTGGAAGGTTGTCCCGCATCCGCTTGCTGCGGCCAGGGTCATTCAGTAAGCCGCGGTCACCGGCCTGAAGTTCGCCTGCATCGAGGTTGAAGGCAGCGACGTTAAGACCGTTGTCGAGAACTGCCTGTGCGATCGCTTTCGTATCATGGTCCTTGTCCCAATAGAATTCGACTGCCTCGAAACCCGCACTTTTCGCCTCCCCAAAACGCTGGATAAACGGATATTCCTTAAAGAGGATCGAAATATTTATATCAACTTTTATCATGATCGGCCGGGGAACCCGCGGTCAGAACCCGACATCGTTCACCCAGCGGCCGTACCACGTATCGCCGTATCGCTTTAGTGGAATGTATTTCATCGCCGGACGCTTTTCTTTCTCCCATTCGGCCAATTTGTCGTCGTGTCCCAAGCGTGAGACCAGCGACCAATAGGTGCCCACGGCCCTTTGGTAATGCCGTGTTGGCTGAGGCGGGCGAGGTGAGTACATGCCGGTCGGAAACGGGTCCCAGAAAAGCAATCCTGCCGCGCCCTTCGCATAGTAGTCCCGTGCATTTGCGATAGCATCTTCATATGAAGACATTCGCCATCCGATCATCAAGGGATAAACTTCCGTCTTCGTACCCTTTGTGATCTTGCTGAACCAGTCCATATCTACCGGCTTGCTTGTATCGGTATGAAAAGCCGCGGGAAAAATGCTGATCTTATCGATCAAACCTTCTTTAACCCAACGCTCAACATCCAGCCCGTATTTGCGGTTATCGTTTTCAGTATGGACGACCGACGCCATGAGCTCGTATCTTTCCTTTTTCCCCTGCTCCTTCTGCACGTCATCAAGCAGCTTTCGGACATCGCGCATGAAACCGGTCATTATCTCACCACGCAGTTCGTATAGACGCGGATCGTTCTCGAGGACCTGTTTCGCATCCGCCCCGTATTTCTCACGGAATCGATCACTGAAAGCATCTTCCCATAGCATCAGCGGCAGCCCGCGAAAGTAGATTATCTCGATGCCATCGGGCTTATAGGCAAGGGTTTCCCTCAATATGTTGTATATGTGCTCCCTTACCTGCGGCACCGCGTAACTCATTCTCATCGCCGGCGTGCCGTCCCTGTCGTAAGCACGATATTCCGGATGATCGCGGTAAAACTTCGAAGTGAAATAGTCCTCAAAAGCAGGTGTGGCCTGAAACGCCTGGGCCCGGAAACCGATAAATATTTTCTTGTTCATCGATCGAGCGGCCTGCACGGCAAGTTTCGTATGGTCCTCGCCTCGCTCGATGAATTTCTTGATCGACTGTGTAACATATCCGTCACCGGTCCGAGCCGGGACCTCGGAAAGTTCGCCCGGTATCGTTCCATATTTTGAAGGATAATTTACCAGGCCGCCGCCGATGATCTGCCACGAAAGCGTACCGAAATCTGAGTCTCGATAGTGCTCGAAATCTTCGAGGAACTCTTCTTTTGTGGTCGGATAGTTTTGATGGATCCAACTAAAAGCATCTAGCGTGGCGATCAGTTTCTTTTTACTCGGGTCCTTTCTGTCCTTCTTTATCCAATCCACTTCCGCATCCGTCAGCGGCACAAGTTTCACATACATCACGACCGTATGACGCGGATTGGTATCCGGCATCAGGTCCATTTTCGCCTGCATTCGCATCTGAGCAATATGCAGGCTTTGCCCTGTTAGATCGCCCGCCTTAAAGAAAACCTCGTCGATGTCATCGCGGGCTCCGGAATACCGGCGATGCTGGTAAGCGACATCGTTGGTCAGTTTCAGCCTGGCCTCACTCTCCTGCCCGAAAGCGAACCTTCCCATACCGCCCAAACCGACGTAAATTGCGTACCAACCCTTTACATTTAGCGGCAGCGTCACTTCCGGCGCACCGGAATCAGGAAGCGATGCGATGCATTTTCCTTTAAGCCCGGCCTTCGTTTCATACTCAAGTACTTTCCATTTGCGAACCCGCCGTACATCGGACGATAGGGCACTGCCCGGCGTCACAACCGACATATCGGAAATGACTATCGCATCTTTGGACCGTTCCCACTTGTCCTCTTCGAAAGCGATATTCTGTCCCGACACTCCAATATGAAGAAGTAAAACACTTGTGAATGCAAGCAGCTTCTGCATCCTCGTCAAGTGCAACCGTCGAAAGCGGTTCCGCACTGCGCTCGATCTTTCACTCCAAAATGTCATTGACTTTACCTCGATAAAAAATACGGATCGCAAGCTCGTTTGTCGAACGGAATCATTCCAAGCGAGCTGACCGCGAAAGGTCTTCACTACGAAAAGTGGAAGGTAACTTGAATTGCCTTTAGACGCACTACCGCCGTTTCGACACCAAGTATGCCGGCAGGTAAAGAATAAGATAAAGTACGATCGTTCCGAGTCCCGCAAATCCTTGCGGCATCCGTTACTAAACCGCCGGTTCCAATAGCCGCCTGTCGATAACAAACTCGGCCGAACAGCCCAATATGTCCAGCAAGAGAACTACTCTGCTCCGATCGTTCAGATCACGCTTGAAGATGCCCTTCATACCTTTAAAGGCACCTTCCCGAACCGATACCGCGTCACCGCTGTTCAACTCGGTGTCCATGAACTCAATACAGCCATTAGCATCCAGCCTTTCACGAATTCTCATGATTATCTCATTCTCCACGCGCAGAAGCGTTTGTCCAAAATGCAGGACCCGCCGAACACCGCGTGTGTATTGAATGGTGTGAAGAAACTTTTCAGGATCGAACCTCGCGAAAATATAACTCGGGAAAAGTGCTGATCGAACAGTGGCCTCGGTACCAAATCTGCGTCTCTTCTTTAACTGCATTGGGTTCAAGATCTCCAGATCAAGCTGGGCCGATAGATAATAAGCGACAAGGTCCTCTTGCCCGGATTTCGTCTGGATCGCATACCAGTTAGTTCCTTCAAAATAATACATAGGCGAAGAATAAACCTCGATCTAGAAATAGACTGTTTGTCGAAAGTCTGTAGGATTTCGGATTGGACGATAATGATTATATGAGGTTGATTCCTTGAAATAAATAGCTTTTTAGGCTAAATTCATGATGTCGTTCAGCGGGCTGAACACGACGTAATTCCGCGCCATTTCACAGATCTTGGCAGGCAAGGTCAATTGCAAGGAGATTTGTCCGATAATGCGAAAAAACATCCCAACTGATATCAGGACAAAATCGGTTCCCGCGATTGAAAAAGCGATGGCCGTATTGGAGCGCCTTGCCACGTCGCAAAATGGCCTTGGCCTATCCGAACTTACCCGTGAACTATCTTTGCCAAAGAGTTCAACCTACGGAATGCTGCTCACGCTTGAACGATTAGGA
>CAUJFK010000303.1 GCA_963169175.1 Acidobacteriota bacterium
AGTTGAACGGTTACACGGAGGCGGTCGTTTGCCTTCTTTACGCTTCCGCTGAGGTTAAAAACGACATTAAGTTCGCGGCCGGCACGCAGCGGATCAATCACGCCTTCGTCGAACCCTTTGATAGAACTTGTTGGCCGGACCACAAAACGCCTTACCTTGCTAAGCCGGGTGATCAGTGCATCGGCAAGGCCCACGCCTAGAAATCTGTTATCCGTATCCTCGGCGGAGCCAAGGTTGAGAAATGTGAATGGAAGTACTGCCAGCGTCCGTGTGTTTGCGGGCGGCCGCAAATAGGGTTCGAGGTCGGCCGTCCGCCCGGCGGAATATTTCGGTGCCGCCACTTTGCCGCCATTTAGAAAGCGCGAAATATCCCTGGAAAATTCTGAAGCAGAGGAATATCTGTCAGCCCTGTCTTTGCTCAGAGCTTTCATCAGAATGTTGTCAAGATCGCCCGCCAGGGCCGATGCAAGAGCGGCGGAGTTCGTTCTCCGAACCTCGAGGAGGTCGATGTTTCCTTTCGCATATTGAGGTAGGACCGTCTCCGTATCGTCGATCATCCGGCTCGGCGGTTTTGGCATCGTGTTGCAGATCACATAGGTCACGTCATGCAGGGCCCGCCCAGCAAAGTTATACGGCCTGTGGCCTGTCAACATTTCATAGAGCAGCACACCCAGTGAATAGATATCGCTTGCCGGTGTAACGTCGAGCCCCTGCACCTGTTCAGGGCTGGCATAATCGGGCGTCATCATTCGCAGCATTGAGCCGGTCGGGTTTACCGATTCGTGGATCAGGTCAGGATCGAGTATCTTGGCTATGCCAAAATCGAGCAGTTTGGGCGATCCGTTGCGGTTGATGAGAATATTGCTCGGTTTTATGTCGCGATGCACGATCTGCCGACCGTGAGCATATTCCAGGGCGGAGCACACTTTTTGGAACAGCTTTAGTCTTTCGTGCAGGTCGAGTCGGTTTGCATCCGCATAGGAGTAGAGGCTTTGTCCCTCGACGAACTCCATTACAAAATATGGAACGCCTTCGATGGTCGTACCGCCATCGAGCAGCCGGGCGATAAACGGGTGTTCGAACGAGGCAAGTATCTGGCGTTCGTGGCGAAAGCGGCGGATGATAAAGTCTGAGTCCATTCCGCGTTTGATAAGCTTTATCGCAACGCGCTGATCGAACTCTCCATCGGCGCGCTCTGCCAAGTATACAGCGCCCATGCCGCCGCGCCCGACCTCGGCCGTCAATCGGTAGGCACCGATCATACGGCCGAGATAGTTATCCCGGTCGTCACCGTTGAACGAATTTTCAACCGAATCCGATATCTCCCGTTTTGCGTTTGTGTTCAGAAATGAGCTGTCAGTCCAAACGGGCGATTCGATGAATTCATCGGCAGATTCGTCCGAAGCGAGCAAACGTTCTATCTCAAAGCGCAGTTCGTCATCCGCGCCGCATTGGGCACTAACAAAACTGCTGCGTTGGTGTTTGGGAAGATCAACGGCAGCCTGAAAAATGGCCTCGATCTTCTGCCAGCGTTCGGGGGACATCGCGTAATTTTACAACGGATACGGGTGCAACTGCCAATCATTTTCAAATGCCTCGGTCCCGCTCTCGGGCTTCTCAAAAACACTATTGGTTCGCACGGGTGTATCTCGCCTCTCGCGGTTCTCGCGAGTGGCGAGGCCGAAGACCGAGGGATGTTTAATATTGTTGACCAGCAAATCTATACTAAAGTACAATATTAACAAGGATCGCCCTGGTCCCGCCCCACATGCCTGCCCGACCATTTAAAATAAGCCTTGTTCATTTGGTGATCGTTACCCTGCTTTTGGTGGGGCTGGTCCCCTTGGTGTTGACCGGCTGGTCACTTTCCGGCAGAAGCGCCAGCGAACTTCGGGCTGTCGAAAATCGCTATCAGATCCAGTTGGTGCAGGAAAAGGCACGCCAGATCGAAATGTTCGGGCAAAGGTACGGCGGGCTTGTCAAAGGCCTCGCGAACGCCTTTGAGTTGTCGAACAGCATCGAACTGCTCTCTTCGCCGCAGACCGAAAGTAAATTAAGCCAAACACTTCAGAACGACGGCAATCTTTTAGGGCTCTATGTAAAGCCGGTCGGCGGCGAAGCACTGTCGCTGTATAGGCCGGGTGCGATCGGGAAAGCCGAGTTGGAATCAATTGCATCTGAAGCACTTGACGCATCCGGTACGGACGACCTTTTTATGGGGCAGCCGCGACGGACGGGCACAAGCGGCGATTCGGTCATTTCGATGGTCTCGCACGTCAATGTCGATAACCGTTCGATAGCTTCGGTTGTTGCTGTTGTTTCGCTTCGGGACATCGCGCGGAGCGTTGTCGGCAGCAGCGACCAATCGGAAGAAGAACTGTGGACAGGCGGCCTCCCGATCATTTTTGTGGTGAATCAGGCCGGAAAGGCGATCTTTCACCCGGACCCCAAACTGGTCGATTCTCAGAAAGTTCTGACCGACCTGAAGATCGTGAACGAGTGGCAGCAGTCCAACAGGCAGATCCAGTCCGGCCTTGTACCGTTCAAGGCAGAGTTCGGCGGAAACTCATACGACATGATCGGCGCATATTCGACCGTGAGCTTTGGCCCAGCCTCGACGTTTGGCGTGATCACAATGCAGGATGAGCGAAAAGCTCTGGCCTCGGTCGGCGAAATGCGCTGGCAAACATGGCTGACAAGCCTGGCGTTCGCTTTTTTCGCCCTGCTTGTCGGCCTGATCGCGGCGCGTGTGCTGACACTGCCGCTCTTAAAGCTTTCTGCCGCGGCGGAGACCATTGCATCCGGCGATTTTTCGACACGCGTCGATACGCGCAACGTAACCGAG
>CAUJFK010000304.1 GCA_963169175.1 Acidobacteriota bacterium
ACAGCGAGCACCGTGCCGAGAATCTGGATATACTTAACTTTCACTGATATAATCCGGTCAACAAAAGAATACTACGTTCTTTCGACCCATTACTATTCAGATCAGGGGCGATGATGTTCTAAATATCAAAAACTATGCGACTATCTGCCTTGTTCCTGTTGTTCGTTCTCCTTTGTGCGACGGTTACGGCCCAACTGCCGGCCGCGGACCTGGTTGTCACTAACGCTAACATTCAAACTATTGACCAAAAACGGCCGAAGGCCCAATCGATCGCTGTTCTCGATGGACGGATCATTGCCATTGGCTCTGATGCGGACACAAAGCCGATGATCGGGCCAAAGACGAAGGTCATTGACGCAAAGGGCCGGTTGATCATTCCGGGATTCAATGATGCGCATGTGCATTTTATGGAGACGGGTGCACAGCTTTCGTCGGTTGATCTGCGAAGCGCCAAATCGCCGGAAGAGTTCGTGCAGCGGATAAAGGAATTTGCGGCAAAATTGCCAAAGGGCCGGTGGATAACGGGCGGGCAATGGGACCATGAGAACTGGACGCCGAATAATTTGCCGACGGCGGCTTTGATCGATTCGGTTACGCCCGATAATCCCGTTTTCGTCAACCGGCTTGACGGCCACATGGCGCTGGCGAACAGCCTTGCAATGAAGCTGGCAGGCGTTGGCCGGGATGTGAAAGATGTGGCGGGCGGCGAGATCGTGCGTAACGCCGCGGGCAATCCGACCGGCATATTCAAGGACGCCGCGTCGGGCTACATTGAGAAAGCGATCCCGGCATGGTCGTTCGAGCAAGAGCTTGAGATAGCACAGGCGGCGACAGATCATGCGGCGTCGCTTGGCGTGACGAGCGTGCAGGATATGTCGGCGGGAACGAGCGCCGGTGCGTATCAGGAATTGCTTCGACGCGGTACGCTCAAGACGCGCGTTTATGGCTGTTCACCACTGAATGATTTTAAGCGCTGGGCAAATACAGGAGTGCGACATGCGTTCGGCGACCCGATGCTGCGGGTCGGTTGTTTGAAGGGATATGCCGACGGAAGTTTGGGTTCGACGACGGCCTGGTTCTTTGAGCCGTATCTGGATGCGCCGAATTCAAGCGGCCTGGCTATGGCCGATGTCACGACGACGATGCGGCAGACGATTCAGGACGCCGATAAGGCCGGCCTTCAGGTCCGCATCCACGCTATCGGCGACCGTGCGAATGCGACGATACTCGATCATTACCAGGCGGTCGAAAAAGCGAATGGCCGGAGTGACCGCCGGTTTACGATCGAGCACGCACAGCATCTTCGGCTAGAGGACATCAAACGGTTTGGCGAGTTGAAAGTAGTTGCCTCAATGCAGCCGCTGCATGTTATCGACGATGGCCGCTGGGCGTGGAAACGGCTGGATGAAAAGCGGTTGAAGGGAACTTACGCGTTTCGCTCGCTGTTAGATTCGGGTGCGGTTCTCGCGTTTGGCACCGATTCGCCGGTCGCGTCGCTCGATCCGATATCCGGCATTTACGCCGCCGTCACGCGCCGCACGCTTGACGATAAAAACCCGAACGGCTGGATACCCGAACAGAAGATATCGGTCCTTGAGGCCGTGCGTGCATATACTCTCGGTTCGGCCTATGCCGAGTTTCAAGAGAATCTGAAAGGCTCGCTTGAACCCGGCAAACTGGCCGATTTTGTGATGATCTCAGACGATATTTTTACGATCGATCCAGTCAAGATCCGTGACGCAAAAGTGATGTTGACGGTTGTTAACGGAAAGATCGTTTTTGAAAGGCGTTGATAAATACAGAGGCCCGTGCGTTAGAGGTTGTGTCAAAACTGTCTTAAACTGCGGAGCAGTGACAGAATGTAGCCACGGGTGGAGCAAAGCGGAACCCGTGGTTAGGTTGAAAACAAGACTCTAAGCCCACGCAGTGGGCGACAGAGAGGCATCTTACATCTATTGTTGTCAATAACTTAGCGAAAGAGTGCCGCCCGTTACACGGGCTTTGAGATTTAGGCTCGACTAACCCCACGTTTCGCTTCGCTTCACGTGGGGCTACAAATATTCCGCTGCTCCGCAGCTTTTTAGGGTTTTGACACAGCCTCGTTAGCAAGGGCGTAACACTCAAGGTTTTCATTACACCCTCGCTCTCCAGGCTGTGTCAATGTCTTAAAATCCTGTAGGGGTCTTGTGAAAATAGCCCGCCGATTTTATCGGTGGGAAAGGTTTGCGGGTTTCTCGCCAGTCCCGCAGGGACGGCTGAAATCGAGCAAACACCGCCATTTTCTATCGTCCCTACGGGACTCGAACGGCGCTGAAATTTTAACCCACCGCTGAATCGGTGGGCTATTCTCGGTCGTCCCTTCGGTATAAATACGTCATCCTGATACGGCCATTATCCCGCGAGCTTCTGCATTGACGATGATTCCGCCCTTGCTCACGATACTTCTGCTTTTGTCGGTTGTTGCTGCTGGTCAGAAGAAGCCGGCTGACCTGATACTCATCAATGGTGACGTTCGGACGTTCGATGCAAAGATGCCGCGGGCTGAGGCCGTGGCGGTTTCGGGTGGCAAGATCGTGGCGGTCGGGCGGAATGATGAAATACGTAAGCTGGCCGGCGAACGAACTCAGATCGTCGATGCAAAAGGCCGGCTTGTATTGCCCGGGTTTAACGATTCGCATGTCCATTTTGCTGCCATCGGGAATAAATTCTCGTCGCTGGATGTTCGCGGCCTGACAAGTGCCGAAGCGGTGGCCGCGAAGGCGGCGGAGTACGCGCGCTTCCTGCCGAAAGGCCGGTGGATACTCGGAAGCGGCTTTGCGGCAGAGTTTGCTCAAACTGAGGGCAAGCGGCTTCATGAACTGATCGACCCGGCCACTCCCGTCAATCCTCTTCTTCTCTATTCGGCCGACGGAAAATGGGCGTTTGCGAATGCTCTTGCCTTAGATCTCTTGAACGACGGACGTTCATCCACAACGGCGAACGGCTCGGGCGAACGTTCGATTGACGGAATTATTTCGGGTTTGGCAATGCGCCAGATCGCTTCCGCCGTTCCTGCCGATCATCTGCGAAACTGGCCGGAGATACTTGAGACGGCGTCAAATTATGCCGCGTCGTTTGGCGTGACCAGCGTGCAGGATATGCACTCGGACGAATTGGCGGAGGTTTATCGGCAGCTTGACCGAGCAGGGAAGTTGAAAACACGCGTCTATGACTGCTCACCGATGTCGGCGTGGCCGAAGCTTGTGAAGCTCGGAATTAGAGCCGCAAGCGGCAATGTAATGGTGCGGACCGGTTGCGTCAAATATTTTTCCGAGGGTGATGAAGCAGAATTCCCGGAACTTCGCCGCGACATTACGGCGGCGGACAAGGCCGGGCTGCAGGTGATGATCCACGCCATCGGGCCGCGGGCAAACCGGATCGTTTTGGACGCGTTCGAATGGGCGGCGAAGAAGAACGGCCCTCGGGACAGACGCTTCCGCGTCGAACATGCACAGAACGCGTTTTCTGAGGATGTGCCGAGATTTGCACGCGGTGCGATAATTCCTTCGATGCAGCCGTGGCTTTTCAGCCGGGCCGGGCCGGGTATATTCGGCCGCCATCTTCGACTTCACGCACCATTGGCCTTCGGCTCAGACGCACCGATGGTCGGAATCAACCCGCTCCTCGGCATCGCCGCCGCCGTAACCGGTCCTGGCGGCATAAGCGTCGAAGATGCGGTCCGTGCATACACGGGTGGATCGGCATATTCGGAGTTTCAGGAGAAAGTGAAGGGCAAGATCAAAGTCGGCCAGTTGGCCGACATGGTGATCTTGTCCGAGGACATTTTTAAGGTTGATCCTGAGAGGATCGCACGGACACGTGTTATTGCTACAATATTAAATGGCTCGGTGGTGTATTTGCATCGATCCGAGAATTAGCATGGCTAGGTTTCGTGTCCCCTTTCGTGCGTTTCGTGGTCAAGGAAAAATATTGAACCACGAACTGCACGAAACAGGAAACGAAACTAGACGAAAAAAGTGCTACACTTTTAGTATTTACTAGATCAGTCCGAATTACAGGAGTTTAATGAGCATGACAAGATTATCTTTAATTTTCTTTGGAATACTTCTTTTGATCGTACCTGCGGCGGCCCAGCATGACGGCCATAAGGAAATGAACAGCAAGGGCGAGCCGGTGGTGAAGAGCAAGGACAATGCGCCGGTTGAGTTGAAGGCGGGTGAAAAGATCACACGCGGCGCGGCGCTGGCTAAGGGTCTTAAGAAAACCACGGTGGCCAAGGCATTTGCACAGCCGGGCAAGCTGGAGGGGAATACGTTCGAGGTAAGCGGCGTGATCGTCCGCTCGTGCAAAACGGAAGGCTGCTGGATGGAAATGGCAGATAAAGAAGGCGGCAAGTCGGTCCGTGTAACCTTTGGCGACCATGCATTCTTTATTCCGCTGAACGCGGCCGGAATGAAGGTTCGGGCACAAGGTGTTTTCAAGACCAAGACGCTTTCAAAAGAACACGTTGACCATCTGATTCAGGAGGACGGAGCAAAATTCGAAAATCGAAACGCCGACGGGACCGTGACCGAAGTCTCATTCGATGCGACGGGTGTTGAGTTGATCAAGAGTTAAGGGCGTTTAACCACAGGTCTTAAGAGGATTTCACCACAGAGGCACAGAGGGCACAGAGAGGAGAGTTATTTTCCGTTCTGTGTCCTCTGTGTCTCTGTGGTGAAAAGCGAGATCTGGCCTGTGGTAGAATGATGGTTTTGGTGCGACTCGGTTGTTCCGTTAGTTTGATGAAGGCTTTTAAGATACGAAATATCGATATAGATCCGCCGCTTATTCTGTCGCCGATGGCGGGCGTGACGGACTATACCTTTCGCCGGCTGATAAAGCGTCGCGGCGGGGTTGGGCTGGTGGTGTCGGAATTTATCTCGGTCGAGGGGCTGACGCGGAACAATCCGAAATCGAAGCGGCAGATGCGGTTCGATGAGGAAGAGCGGCCGTTTGCGGTGCAGATTTTCGGCGGCCAGGTAGAGCGGATGGCGATGGGCGCCGAAATGGCCGAAGAGGTCGGGGCCGATATTCTGGATATAAACTGCGGCTGCCCGGCGCCAAAGGTCGTCAAGAACGGCGGCGGATCGGGCCTGCTGCGTGATCTGCCGAGGCTGGAAGAGATACTGAAGGCCATCAAGCGTTCGATCACCATTCCGCTGACGCTAAAGGTCCGTACAGGATATTCCGATTCCACCATCAATGTCGTTGATGTAGCAAAGATGGCCGAGCAATGCGGCGTTGAGCACATTCAAGTGCATGGACGGACGCGTGAGCAAGGCTATAAGGGCCTGGCAAACTGGGACCTGATCCGCGAAGTAAAACGGGCGGTGAGCGTGCCGGTTTCAGGTAACGGCGATGTCACCACGATCGAATACGCTATGAAGCGTTGGCATGAATCGGGAACGGACGGGATTTTGATCGGCCGCGGGGCGATGCAGAATCCGTGGATATTTCGTCAGATCCAGGACGTGATCGAGGGCCGTGAACCGTATCAGCCTGATCTTGAAGAAAAGCGAAGCGTCCTGTTGGAATTCTTTTCAATGTGCCGCGAGGAAATGCCTGAGATCGTCGCCCTCGGCAAAATGAAGCAGCTTGCGGGCCAGTTTACCAAAGGCCTGCCGGGCGGAGCCTTGTTCCGGCAAACGCTTTATCATTCGCATTCAGCGGAAGAGATTTTGGACAATATCACCATCTATTTCGAAGATCTGCTTGCGGGCAACCGTTATGGCGATGGACGGATCGAAGCAGATGTCGATGTTATTGATTCGTGTGACGCGTTTACAAGCATTGACGCGAAAACTGAATTGACCGAAGCGGCAGTACTGGGCTGACCCGATCCGCAAAAGATAAGTCTTACTAACGGAGTTTTTCTATGAGGTATCTGTTTGCCGGCCTTTTGCTTGCCGGCGTTCTCGCGGGCAGCCCGGGCGTTTCCGTCTTCGCACAGAAGCTGAAGGCTGAGGAGATAGTCGCAAAGCATCAAGAATCTATTGGGGCGACGGATGTACGATCGGCGATAAAAAATCGTCTTGCCGTCGGCCTGGTGACCGTCCGGTTCATTTCCCAAAAGAATCAGGCCGAAGGCCGGATAGTGCTTGCTTCTGACCGCGGCAGGAACTTTATGGGAATGACCCTGAGTGCCGGGGATTACAATTCTGAGCGGTTTGTTTTTGACGGCAAACAGCCGTTTGTCGGGTTCGCGTACAACGGCGTGCGGTCGGTGCTTGGTAACTTTGTTCAGTCAAACGCGTGGATCGTTGAAGAGAGCTTGCTGGGCGGCGAACTCGCGGGTACGTGGGCGTTGGGCGAGGCCGTGAAGGGAAAGCTCTCATCCGACGGGATCAAGAAGATCGATGGCAGGGATTGCTATGTTCTTGGCTATTCGCCAAAGGGCGGAGGCGACGTAGATGTTAAACTTTATTTCGATAAGGACACCTTTCGTCATGTCAGGACGGAATACAAACGGATATCATCCGCCGGCATTGGGCGATCGCCGGACGAGTCGAGCGGCTTTAGCGAAACGCGGCATAAGATCGTAGAGGAGTTTGCGGACCACCGCCAGGCGGGCGGCCTGACGCTGCCGCATTCATACAAGATCCATTATTTGGTTTCGGGGCAGAAGGGAACGACCGAGATCGAATGGGTGTTCGATCTGCAGCAATTTGCTTTTAATCAAAATCTTGACGAATCTACATTTGTAACAGGCGCAAAATGAAATTGACCGCATATCTGTTCGCAATGCTTTTGCTTACCCTCGGCTTTGTTGAATGTCGTGCCCAGGCAAAAGCTCAGCCTGTGAAGTCAGCCGCGGCCGGTTACAAAGCTTCGGCGGCGTTTGCTGAGCTACGTGTCAAACAGGCGGAGCTTGAGGCTGATGTTGAAAGCTTGCTCGAGGAGTACACGGAAGAGTATCCGAAGGTCAAAGAAATAAGGTCGGTCCTCGGGTTTTTGCGGATCGAAACAGAACGCCTTGCGAACGCCGGGCCTGGCAGTCCCGAACGGCTGAGCTCCGCACTTGGGAAACTGATGATAAAGAAAGCGGAGATGCAGGCCGAACTCGTCCGGCTGCTTGAAACCCTGCAGCCTGCCCATCCCGATGTTAAACGAGCAAAGCGGAAGCTGGATATATTCGAGGCGGCGATCAAGGATATTTTAGGCTAACTGATCGGTTTCAAGATTCTCAGAAGACACGATCTCAAAAAGATCATTGGCACCAGCCTTCGATACCTGCTTTTGCGAGGGAACCTCGCGTACTCTTGCAACCATTCGGCTGTTCCGCCTTCGGATATCGATCTCATCACCCTGTTTCACTTCCTTTGACGGCTTTGCCCGCACTCCATTTACAGCGATCAAGCCCTTTTCGCAGAACTCCTGAGCGAGGGTCCGGCGCGGAATAAGCCGGCTGAGTTTTAGGAAAATATCAAGCCGCATACGTCCAGCCGTTTCGGCAATTACCACAGAATAAGACGACGAAGAGGAAATATTTTGGATCTTTGGGGCCTTCGTAAGAACGAACCGGATGGTTTCTACTTTGGCTTCTTTTCGGCCGATCCGCCGTTCTTTGCCGAAGCCTTCTCTCCGGCCTTGCCCTTCTTATCGTCCGAATTGGCCGGGGCCTTATCCTTGTTATCGCCGCCGGGTGCTGCCGTCTTGTCCTTGCGCTCATCCTCAAAGAGGATAGGCGAAACGATGGGCCTATAGCTTTCGCCAATTTTTATATAAGAATTCTCACGAAGCGAGGCCATGAACTGCTTCATGGCGATAGGTGCACGTTCCTGATAAATGGCAACGCGGACGGCACT
>CAUJFK010000305.1 GCA_963169175.1 Acidobacteriota bacterium
GATTGGGGGAGTGGTTTGTGGAACATTCCTAATGTTAAAAACAATCATCCTGAGAAAACATCCCATCCGTGCCAGTTTCCAATCGAACTTGTTGAGCGGTGCATTTTGGCCCTTTCTAATGAAGGGAGTTGGGTTTTAGATCCGTTCGCGGGCGTTTGCTCAACGGTTGTTGGCGCGATTATGCACAATCGAAACGCGATTGGAATTGAGCGCGACGCTGAATATTGCGAAATGGCTGAAAGCCGAATTCGAGATTTGAAAGCAGGAAACTTAAAGACACGGCCCATGACGCAAGCGATTCATTCACCGTCACCTAATGACAAGATCTCGAAGGTTCCGCAGGAATGGATTGACCAGAATGAACTATTTGAGAAATCGAGTCAGCGGATACTGTTCTCCAATAATGAAAATAGCTCAAAGGTACTCCCATCTGAACGGTGAGGAATATCTCATTGTCCATCATTCCGAACTGTACAAGGAAATCGAGTCTGTCATTGAGTCAATTGACGCCGATTCCCTAAAGACAAAGGTAAGTAAGGAAAAACGAAAAGCTGGAAATGCCTTATTTGCGCCTAAGGAGATCAACAAGGCGTTTGGCAGAGAATTCGATGCGCGAGAATGGTCGGAGAGCCGGTATAGTTACTATATTACTCTTGACCGTGACCTCATGCAGCAGAGTATTCCGATGCCTGCAAAAGAACAGAAAAAATTCCTGATTGAAAACGGAATACAAGAACCAATCTACAGTTACAACCAAACAGATTTTGTCAAAGAAAAAATTGCCGTTGAGGTCCAATTCGGAAAGTACGCTTTTGTAGCGTTTGATCTGTTTGTCAAACACATGCTCTTTTATTCCGGCGGAGTAATCAACTTAGGTGTCGAAATACTCCCGACA
This sequence comes from Acidobacteriota bacterium, assembly GCA_963169175.1. GTDB lineage: Bacteria > Acidobacteriota > Blastocatellia > Pyrinomonadales > Pyrinomonadaceae > OLB17. The sequence goes on from CAUJFK010000305.1 coordinate 896, forward strand.
AAGAAAATGCAGAGTCAGATGAGCAGTGGAGTCGCTTATTACGAAGGCGAGGTATACAACGTTATGCGTCAAGGTCGTAACAGTCCTCCTGTTCCGCTCTTGATTTTAGGAATAGAACCATAGCCGACCATCAGAAGCGATCGTTCGGCTCGAAAAGAATTTTAAATATGATCACCGCCGCCGAAACTCAGGAGAGGATGAACAATGACCCTCGCTGGTGGAAGGTCGTGTTGATGGATTTCGTTGACGACTTTAGGTTTCATAAAGATCCGGCGGCGATCGAACAGGCCTTTGAGCCATCCGATGATAAGCGCGACGCGGCTTTTTCGGCGGTTATCGAGACACTGTGCGACGAATTAGGGCTTCCTATACCATCGTGGCTTCAACAAGTCCCGAACAGTCACGAGCCGTTTTTCGTCGCCGGCCTCGAGAATCTGAAAGCGACCGCACTGGTTGAAAGCCCGATCCGATTCCGCGTCCGCAATGTTTTTGTGCTGGCAAACTTCCTAACCCGCGTTTGATCATTCCCCGGTCTGCATTCGCAGCTTGCTGTGCTTTACGCTGTAGGCGAAATAGATCCCGATCCCGATCAGCATCCAGACTATCAATCTCGCCCATGTGTCGAACGGCAGGCCGTACATTAGATAAAGGCTGGCGGCGGCCGAAAGTATGGGTATAACGGGTGAGAACGGCACTTTGAACGGGCGCGGAAGGTCGGGCTGCGTCCGCCGCAGGACTATCACGCCGATCGAGACGATAACGAATGCGAACAGCGTCCCGATGCTGACCAATTGGCCGAGCAGCGAGATCGGCACCAAGCCGCCCATTATCGCCACGATCGCTCCGGTGATGATCGTCGTTATATAAGGCGTTCTGAAACGCGGATGTATCTTTGCCGCCCAGGCGGGCAGCAGGCCGTCCTTTGCCATTGCATAAAATACACGCGGCTGACCCATTATCTGCACGACCATCGTCGAACTCAGCCCGAGTACGGCGCCGACCTTGATTATTATCGAAAACGACCTCAGCAAATAACCGACGAACGAATCCTGAGCCGCCATTTCTGAGGCCGCGGTGATGGCCGCCGCTATCGGTGCCGCCTCTTCCTTCAATTGGCTGTACGGCACAAGGCCGACCATTATCGCGGCGACAAGTACATAAAGGACGGTGCAGAGAATAAGTGACCCGAGAATTGCCCGCGGCATATCCCGCTGCGGGTTTTTGGCCTCTTGAGACGCGGTCGAGACTGCATCGAAACCGATATACGCAAAGAATATGACCGCTGCTCCGGTCAGAATACCGCTGTAACCGTACTCGCCAAAGACACCTGTGTTCGGCGGAACGAACTGCAGACAATCGCCAATGCCGGGCGTACAGCCGAGGCCCATATAATGAGTGTTCACATAGCCGACACCCGCGACAATGAACAAAAGCACGACCGCAACCTTAATGATCACGACCACAGAGTTGAAATTGGCTGATTCCTGAATTCCTTTCACAAGCAGAGCGGTCACCGCTAGCGCGATCAGAAACGCAGGCAGATTGAACAGGGCCGTTTCGATCGGGGCATTGATGCCCGCCTGGCCAAGGCCCTTGGCAAGTTCTTCGGTCAATACGGAATAGCCGGTCGGGGGATTGAGGATGGTCTCGCCGGTCCGCAAATTCGCCAATTGGCCGACAGCCGCTTCATTCAGCCAAACAAAGCGTGTTCCGGGTGCGGCACTCAAAGATACTGGAAAAATTATCCCGAGGTCGGCGAGCAGGCTGATGATATTGCCTGACCAGCCGACCGCTACTGTTGCGGCGCCGAAGGCGTATTCCAGAATTAGGTCCCAGCCGATGATCCACGCGACGAACTCGCCAAGCGTGGCGTAACCGTATGTATATGCCGAACCCGCTACGGGAACGGTCGAGGCAAATTCTGAATAGCAGAGTGCCGCCAGGGCGCTGACAATGCCGGCCACGATCATCGAAACCACGACTGCCGGCCCGGCATGCCTGCCCGCGGCCTGTCCGGTCAGGACAAAGATGCCGGTGCCGATAACGGCGCCAACCCCGAGCAAAGTCAGCGCCGTTACGCCCAGCGTCCGCTTCAGCGTTGCCTCACCCTCATTCTCCGCCTGCGCCAGGATCGATCCAATAGGTTTGGTCCTAAATAAGTCCATTAATTTCCTCCATCAATTTTCAGGTTCCGCCGTTATGGACCGCAGACATATATAACGGCGCCCATCAATACAGGCCGTGTGTATTGCGCTCACTGCTTCCGCGAGCGGCGAAAACGCCGTCAATTGGCGTTGCTGATCGACGAACCAGGACCTTGCCCCGCATGCCTTGCACCAACCCGCAATCGGCAGCGTGCCTACCAGCACAAGTTTGTGTTCGGTCTTGAACGAGATCTTCAGCCGGAATCCGATAACAGCGTCCAGTTTGCTTTCGGACTTGAGCAAATGTCGTTAGAACCTGTGAAATCGGCTGAAATGTTCTGAAAATATTGTTCTTTTTGCGAAAGGCAAGGTGGTATATAATGATGAACCTCTCGTGAAGCCTTATGCTGGAAGCATGGCAGGATAAACCCGTTTACATTTGCGGCCGTTACCGCATCGATCCGTTGCGGCGCGGCATCTTTATAAATGAAGAGCGCGTTGCCTTCACGGCAAAGGCGTTTGATGTACTGGTTGAATTGGTGCAGCGGGCGGGCCAGGTCGTAACAAAGGATGAGCTTTTGTCAGCGGTATGGCCCGATGCCGTGGTTGAAGAAAACAATCTGACCCAGCAGATATCGGCCCTGCGAAAGCTGTTTAATGACCCGGCGGGCGAAAATAAGTTCATCGCCACGGTCCCAGGCCGCGGTTACTGCTTTGCCGCCGTGGTAAACACTGAGGCCAGGGCCGGCCGCGAACACGCCGACGTCCTAATTGCCGGTTCGACGACATCGAGCATTACGATAGATATTTCGGACAAGACGCGATCGTTTGCGCTCGGACCATTCGCTGTTGATTCCGCAGCGTTGCGTGGGGCCGCCCTTGCAATTGTATACGTGATCGTTGTTTGTGCGGCCGCGCTGGTGTCCGACGCCCGCCGGACGGACCAATACACTACGGTACGTTCCGTCGGCATACTCACCTTTCGCAATGTCGGAAGCGGTGATGATCGATACGGCGTTGGCATCCGCGACACGCTTCGCGCAAAACTTGGCAGCCTTGACGATATTGCGGTCCGTCCCGAAGTGATCGAGCCGTCTGCAGCCGACACGCTCGCCGCCGGACGCCGGATGAATGCGGATATCGTACTTGCCGGTTCTGTCCAGCGACAGGACGGCCGCATACGCGTTGCTATCGAAATGGTCGATATCGCCTCCGAACGGATAATCTGGGGCAAAACATTTGATGACGACGCGGCGAACGTGTTTAAATTACAGGATTCGATCGCTGAGGAAGTTATCCAGTCTCTTAAACACGTCGGCAAAGGCCCACTTTCCGAGAATAGGCCCGCGTTATCGCCGAAGCCGTTCAGTATCGAAATTTTTGGCCGTGTGAACCCACTTTATTCTTAATGACCTTGATCAATATCCGCCAGGCCGCTCCCGATGACGCAAAGCTCTTGACCGACCTTGCTTACACGACATTCTGGGACGCGTTTGCCCATCACCCAAAAAACGCACCGGATGACCTGAACCATTACATGCGTCAGGCGTTCAACGTCGAACAGATCGCATCCGAACTTGATGACGAGCAAAATATTTTTTTGATCGCGGAGATCGGTGATGAGGCCGCGGGCTACGCGAAGATCATTATCGACAATACCGAGGCCGGGATAACTTCCGAACGGCCGGTTGAGCTTTCACGGCTTTATTCTCATCAAAAACATCTCGGCCAGGGCGTCGGCCAATCGCTGATGGATGCCTGCCTTGAACGCGCCCGAGTGGAAGATCGCGACGTAATGTGGCTAGGTGTTTGGGAATTCAATCCGAGGGCGCAGAGATTCTATGAGAAAAACGGTTTCAGCGTCGTCGGCCGCCACGTGTTTCAACTCGGCGAAGACCCGCAAACCGATCTGCTGATGCAGCGCGCAGTCTGAATCTTTGCCGGAATCTTTTTTGTGCCCTTTGTGTCTCCAACTTCGTGAACTTTGTGGTGAGAAATCCTTTTAACACAAAGGCACGAAGGTGAAGACACAAAGGGCACAGAGGGATTGAGACGGCCCACGGCCGCTGGGCGTTTTGACTGGCGATTGCGAACCTGCGATAATGTTGCATCTGTGCGACACATCAAGAATCCACCTAATCCTTACAACCGCTACTCGGCCGAATTTGTC
>CAUJFK010000306.1 GCA_963169175.1 Acidobacteriota bacterium
TCGATGACCGTGGTCGAAACGAGAATATTTAATTCGCCGGAGACAAAACGCCGCATGATCTCGTCCTTTTCGGCGCTTTTCATTTTGCCGTGAAGCAGGCCGACGCTTCGACGCGGAAAGATCTTATCGCGAAGTTCCTCGAACATTTTGGTCGCCGCTTTCAGATCGACCTTTTCGGATTCTTCGATCAGCGGATACACAACATAAGCCTGGCGGCCAAGAGCGATCTCGCGTTCGATGCCTTTGTAAACACCATGTCGCTGGTCCTCGCCGAGGACAACGGTCTTGACCGGTGTCCGGCCGGGCGGCAGTTCGTCGATGATCGAGACGTCAAGGTCGCCATAAACCGTCATCGCGAGCGAACGGGGAATCGGCGTTGCGGTCATCACCAGCACATCCGGATTTAGTCCCAGATCACGCAGCATTGACCGCTGAAGCACACCGAACCGATGTTGTTCATCGACCACGGCGAGAGCAAGATCTTCAAAGCGAATGCCTTCCTGAATGATCGCATGCGTGCCGACGATCATTTGCGATTCGCCGGACGCAATGGTCGCCGCAACGTTTCGTTTTTCCGCCGCCTTGAGGCTTCCGGTCAAGAGCGATACCTTGTAGCCGGTCCCTTCAAAAATACGCGTTGCGTTTCGGAAGTGCTGTTCGGCAAGTATCTCGGTCGGTGCCATCAGGGCGGTTTGATATCCATTCTCCATTGCCGCGAACATCGCGAGAAAAGCAACTATCGTCTTTCCGCTGCCGACATCGCCCTGAAGCAGCCGGTTCATCGGTTCATCCACGGTCATGTCATCGAGGATCTGTCGGACCACGCGCTTCTGGGCCCCGGTCAGTTTGAAGGGAAGCAGGTTTCTTGAACGATCCAGAAACGTATCCGAGAGTTCGATCACGGCCCGCTTCTTTTCCTTCTTGCGGGCGCCACGCTGCAACTGCAGCGCAAGCGAGAGCCAGAAGAACTCGTCAAATATCAAGCGCCGCTGCGCCGGGCTGATGAAACGCTCGTAATCAGACACCGGCACACCCGGCGGAGGAAAATGGACGTCGATCAAAGCCTGCGGACGCGGGATCAGATCATGGCGTTTTGTCGTTTCGGTGGGCAGCGATTCAGTGAATGAGGTCGGGTCCAAATGTTGGAGAACGTCAAATATGATCTCGCGGAGCCGCTTTGTTCTGAACGGGCCCAGCTTTCTGTAGATAGGCACCGCACGGCCGGTGTGGATATTGGCGAATTCGGGCGAGCCGGTGCCTTCGAGCAGATCGTCACTCTCGTCCTCGCCTTCCGCGGCGGACTCGAATTCCAGTGTTTCCGCATCAACCGGCGGCAGCATCTCAAGTTCGTCCGGCTTACCTAGTTTCAGTCCAAAAGTGTTTCGGCGGGCGTCCCATTCCCATCTGCCAAAGGCAACAAATCGAGTGCCTCGGCTGAATCGTTCGTTGTAATAGTTGATTATCGCCGGGGCCGATTTGCCGGATATGAACCAGAATACGACAACGGGTTTTCGCGTCCGCTCGCGGTCACCGCCGCTGACCTCATAGATAAATAGCGGCGGTGCCTTAGGATCCCGATTTTTACCAACCCGAAATCCGCCGGACACTCGCGTGTGGACCTCAACCGAAGCCTCGAGGCCGTCGTATAGTTCGTCGATCTGGATGAGATTGGATCGGTCCTCATACCGTGTCGGAATGTAGTCCAGGAGGTCTTCGACCGTCGCCTCTTCCACGTTGGTCTTTGCCGCAAGATTCGCGACGGCCGCCGCCAGCTTTCGCGACATATTCTGCGAAAGCCCGGCGATCTGGTGAGAATTAAGCTCCGTGATCGGTGTCGTCAGCGTAATTTTCATGCGGTGCCGATAGTATAACAACTTGACCGATCGTATGTTAAAATCGGCTGTGATGGAAAAGAAATACGTCGAAAAGCGGGGCGGTGGATACTATGTCGCGGGAACACGTGTCTCGCTGGATTCGATCGTTTATATGTTTAGGGAACGGGCCTCTCCTGAATACATTCATCATTCCTTTTCTGTTCTTACGCTTGAAGAGGTCTATGGCGCTATCGCGTTCTACCTGCGCAACGAAAAGAGGATAGATAAGTATTTAGAGGATTCAGAGATAAAGTTCGAACGGGAGGCATCCAAACGGCAAGAGAAGTTTAAGAAGATGAACCCCGACCTTTACGAGCGCCTTCGGGAGGCGAGGAAGGCTCTTTCCCGATGACGCTAAAATTTCTGTGTGATGCCGATTTTCGGAGGGCCATTGTTGACGGGCTTTTGCACTTAGATCCGCGGATAGACATTCGATCGGCGGATGAAGCCGGCCTTCGTAGCGTTCACGACCTGAACGTCCTTTCTATTGCGGCTGACCAAGGCCGCATAGTACTCACGCACGACCGACGAGCAATGCCTCATCATTTTGCTCGTTTCATCCAAACGCGAGATTCCGCTGGGGTAATTGTCGTCGCCCAGAACGTCGCTGTCCGCACCGCCATCGAAGAGATATACCTCGTTTGGGCTGGGGATGATGCCAATGTCTGGGTAAACCGCATTAGCGATATTCCGCTCTAGGTTTCTAAGCTAAACGGATTAAAATCCGTGTTCCGATCAAAATAATCCTCATGCTCGGCACGTTTTAGCCAATCAACAACGACGTATGTTAGCGGCGTTGCGAAAATTTCCCAGAGGACTTTGATAAAATAGTTCCCGATCATCACGCTGATCAGTTGTTCATTCGACCACGTGCCATAGAACGCTATTGGATAGAAGATCGCGGAATCGGCTATTTCGCCGGCGATGGTCGATCCGATAGTTCGCGTCCAAAGGTACTTGCCGGTCGTGAACAGCTTCATTTTCGCGAGGACGAACGAATTGACAAACTCACCGGCCCAAAATGCAATGAGCGAAGCGGCAACGATACGCGGGGTTTGGCCAAAGATCAGATTGACCGCGGCCTCCTGCTCGGGCGACATTGTCGGCGCGGGATGTAGGCTACTTACGACATACGCCATGACCGACGCAAATATCAACGCGCCAAAACCCGCCCAGATCACCTTTCGCGAGCGTTTATAGCCGTAAACCTCGGTCAAAATATCCCCGAACAGATAGCTGATCGGAAAAAAGAGCACACCGGCCCCGTAAATATATTCGCCGTAAAAGGGAAGGTCGACCGATGAGACCTTGTGAACACCAATAAGATTGGAACACAGAAGCACAGCGACAAATGCCGCCATCATCAAGTCGTAATACTTGTAGTTCCTCGTTGATCCCAATTCGGTACGCAGTTTACCAGAAAAACAGTAAAGCGGGGCCAGGCGATTATAGCCTGGCCCCGCTTGCTAATGATCTTGTTACTTCGCCGGTCTTTAGGAAACCTTCGCGACGTGCCTTGTCAGACGAGATTTATGCCGCGCGGCTGTGTTCCGATGGATAAGCCCCTTGTTCACGGCCTTATCGATCAGGGAAATAGTCGAACCGAGTGATCCTTCGCTGCCGGTCTTGTCGCCGTGCGATATTGCACTGCGCAAGGACTTGATCTTCGTACGGAGCTGACTGCGGTTGCTTCGGTTTATCGCATTCCGCTTTTCGGTCTGTCTTACTCGTTTTTCTGCAGATTTATGATTTGCCATTCAGATACCAGTAAAATTCTATAGTTGTTTCGTTCAATAGACGAATGTTCAAATATATGGAACCGGCCAGTTGTTGTCAAGGCGGGATAAGCCGCTTGTACGGGCAACGAAATGCATGGAGGGACGGGTGACAGGGTCGGTCGGGACGATATACGAACCTCAAGGGAAGATCTGTGGGCTGCATGCTAACCCTGGCCTCACCTGTCATACCTAAAAGTCTAGCACTGGTGTCAGGACTTCTCCGATGCGCGGATCAATCGACACGAAGTGCGAATGTGTGGATGACGTCGACAAACAGCACGAATATCGGCGGATAGAACACAAATTCGGGGCCAAGATGCGTGGAAAACATCGAGGGCATAGTTCCGGGTACAAAATGGATCTGGCTGCCGATAAGGACTCCCGCACCGAGACAGGCGAGAAATCCGATGAGGAGAAAGGCCGAGGCCGTAAGCCGGGAATACGGTTTGGCGGCCGGCTCGTTGCCATCGAGGATCGAATCGTGCAGTTCGTTCAGGTTGTATGTGTAACGTTCGAAAGCCTCTCGGATCCTGCGGATAAGGTGGATGACGCCCGCGACAAACAGGGTAACAACGATGATCTTGCCTATAATGGCCGAATTGACGAACAACTGCGGTTTTAGTATCCCAACAACAAGAGCGGAAACAAAAAGGGCAACTGTCGGAAAAATGACCTTTTGAAGCGCCATAGACTCACGCCGCTCGTCAGCGATCATCCGATTTATTATTTCGTTATATCGATGTTCGTAAACCAGCTGCCGCCAGCGTTTGGCGTGGGCGTTGGAGGAGGCGAATACCGAATCAATATCCGCACCGCTGCTCATCTGTGCCTGTAGCAGTTTTTTGTCGTAGCGGGTACGTTCGGCCGGATTCCGCAGCACCTCGTATGCCTCGGCAATAGCGGCGAAGGCACGGGCCGTGGATTCGGAGCCGTTGTTCTTGTCGGGGTGAAGTTTGCGCGCCAAGCGCCGGTATGCCGATTTTACCTCGGCTGACGATGCGTTTGTTGAAACTTTCAGAGTTTCGTAATAGTTGGCCATCGAACCGACGCGATACAAAAGGAGAGCGATCTGAACAGCCAGCCGGGAGGCAGGCGTCCTTAGAATGATACCATAAGGTTTTGATGCGATTCCAGCGCTTTACGCGCGGCCCAATTTATCTCAGCGGCCGGCTGTCAAAATGTGAACTCAGCGGAAATCGTCGATCTGCAGCGCGATCGGGTCGGCACCGGCCAGCTTAACGGCGTCTATCACTTTGACCACGCTGCCGTAATCCAGTTCACGCGGGGCCCGGATGAAAACATGATGCTGGACCGATGAGCTCGCGGCGTAGTTTGCCGAACGGTCGGCGAAGGTTTGTTTGAGCGCGTCGATCATCTTTTGCGGCTCATTGATCGAGCCGAGGCCGGATCGCTGGTTGAGGGCAAGCCCGGCGTTGAGATCAATGCTTACGATCAGCGTGTCAGGATGGTTGTTGGGCGGCGGGCTCATGCGGTCGGGTTCCTGTGGGATTTTTGTCTTAAAGGTGCTCGGCTTTACCGGCGTGATGATCATAAAGATGATCAAAAGCACCAAAAGAACATCGATCAGTGGTGTAACGTTTATCACGGCTCGGGTCATGGCATTCCTCCTTTACGATCGTGGAGATTTAGACACCGGGGCCGCGAAAATGTTCCCGCGCGAGTTTAACTTTTAGTGGTCCGGCCGGTGAGCTCAAGCGTGAACGCCAAGCGAACGAAGAAGAGCCTTGGCTTTCAGCATTGATTCGTCATATTCGCTTGCCGGATCGCTGTCGATAACTATCCCGCCTCCAACGTTGAAGGTGGCAACGCCGTTCGTTATAACCATTGTGCGGATCGCGACACTCATTTCGAAGATCTCATTCGTGCCGAATCGGCCGCCCGGAATTCTGCAGCCGATCGCTCCCATCGATAGGCCGCGAGGGCGTGTTTCCAATCTTTCGAGTATCTCCATCGTTCGTATTTTTGGCGCGCCTGTGATCGAGCCGCAAGGGAAAACGGAGCGAAGGATATCTGATGTTGAGATGCCGTCACGCAGCTTGCCCGCGACGGTTGAGACAAGATGAAAAAGCGTCGGGTGCTCCTCGATGCGGCATAGTTCTTTGACCTCAACTGTGCCAAATTCACAGATGCGGCCAAGATCGTTTCGCATCAGATCTACGATCATTGTGTTTTCGGCCCTATCCTTTTCGCTTGTCAAAAGCTCCTGATGGAGATGCTGGTCTTCCTTCGCGGTCGAGCCGCGCGGGCGCGTGCCTTTTATCGGTGATGCTGAGATCGTGCGACAACCGTCGCGGCTATCGATCCGGAAAAATTGTTCGGGCGAAGCTGAGACGACCGTCGAATCACCACGCTCAAGATACGCGGCGAAGGCGGCGGGATGATCGCTTCTTAAACCGAGAAAAATATCCCTTGGATGGATTCCTTCGGCCAGCGGGACGGTCAGCTGCTGGGTAAGGTTAGCCTGATATGTCTCGCCATCGCGGATCAGTTCGCGGTGTCCGCCAACGTCCGACGCCGCCACGAGCCGCCCTTGCGCCATGGCTTCAAGTGGCTTGAGCGGCGTCACAAGATCCGTGAGCCG